>JAEUSG010000177.1 GCA_016788315.1 Fibrobacterota bacterium
TATCATACACTTATCACACATATTATATATATGGATTTATAGATAAACTATCGTTTTAACCTTAAAAACCAAATACATATTGAGGCATGATTCTTGTATAGTAATATCTTACATACATATCAAACCAAGGAGACTTCATGAAAACCATCCAAATTCTTTCAATTTTAGCCACGGCGATTTTTTCATGGAATGTAAGTTTTTCTGAAAAAGCTGATGACCGCCAACTCTATCCGCGCGACAACATGAACCTAGGCCATGTAATCTTCAGCGGTACGGTTAAGGGGTCTGACGCCGACTCCATAACGTTAAAGACATATAGAAATGGCGTACTAATAAACAGCCAGCAGAAATCTTTGACATTTGTTTCGGACTCAGCGCAATTCAATGTTTCGTCTTCAATAAAAGCTGAACTCGCCGAATACCGTTTTGAATTTAAAATTGACACAGCGGTTGCAGCAGTGGCAGACAGCGTTGTTGCCGGTGATGTATTCATTATCGGCGGACAGTCTAATGCAGCTCTTGGTAAATCAGCACTTAACGAATATATCCGGACTATCCGTTCTACTGACTCATCATGGGGACTGACTACTGAAGGCGCATGGGCTCCATTGCCTCGGCAGATTATCGAAAACTGCAAAATACCCATTTGTCTGATTAACGGCGCTATTCCAGGTTCGGTAATTGGCAGCCATCAAAGATCAAATGCAGATCCATTCAGCGGATATTACGGAGCAATTCTGCTTCGCACCCACCTGGGTAAAGTTCAAAACAAAGTTAAGGCAATATTCTGGTATCAGGGCGAATGGAATGCAGGATACGGAGCAGAAACGTCATACCCGCCACAATTTGATCAGCTCTATCGATCATGGAAACTGGATTATCCAAGCGTTCAGAGAATCTTCCTTGTGCAGATCAACACATGGCAAACTGCCGGCTCCAGAGAACTTCGCGAAGCACAAAGAAGAATGTCTCACACATATTCCGACATGTCAATCATGCCGGCAATTGGCGGTTTATACTATGATGGGCATGGAGGTTATACTGAACTTGGAAACAACCTCTATCGTATTGTTGCCAGGGACATATTTGGCAATCCTGACACCGCGGGCATAAATTCACCTGAAATAAAAAGAGCATATTACACATCATCCGCCCTTGATAAAATTGCTTTAGAGTTTGATCAGCCGGTTTTTTGGAATGCCAAAAAGGATTCAGTGGTATATCTTAACGAACGTAATGTTCTGGTACCTGGCTTTCTCAAAGATTATTTCGCAGTCAATGACTCTATCTGGGAGTCTGCAGATTCTGCATGGTTTGAACTTAACAATCGCCGGATTGTTCTCAAACTCAAAACAGGAATGAGACCCTCTACAATATCATATATGCCTGACTGGTACACGCAGCGCGGATGCAACGGAATGAGCGGACCTGTTCTCTGGAACGCAAGGAAAGTTCCCGCTCTTACATTTGCTCAGTTCCCCGTTGAAATGCCGGCAATATATGATACTGCTGCTGTTGTCTCGTTCAACCTCTCAGCAGCCAAACAGAGCATTTCACTTTTTGAAACTACCAAACTTTATGGTATCGGTGCATATGCGGGCGGTATAAGTGATACTAACAGATACGTTCGTTTTTACACACCGGACACATTCATAGTGAAGCTCGATCAAAATGGTGTCATACGTGGTATGAACCAGGGAACAGCAAAAATTATTGCGGAACGTGCCGGTTTCAAGGATACGGTAATTGTCACAGTATCCAATACATATGCTATACCTGATTCAATCAGATTCTGCAAAACATCAATCGAAGTGATTGCAGGAGAAAAAGTTCCTGTCGATCTGAACGGTTTCTATTCCACCACAGATAGTAAAGGTATTTTTAAACTTGATTCACATGCGCAGCTGCAATTCAATACAACCTATTTTGATGTCAGCAAAGGCTATCTGTTCGCAAAAAGTGCAGCATCTTCGATAAAGTTAAAGGCAACATTTGGAAACCTCTCATGTTCTACAATTGTAAACATCTATGCTATGCCAACATTTGTAAAGCGCATCAACATTCAACCGAAAGGCGATTCCGTCACCAGTATACCGGACTGGGTAATAGATAGTGGTGTTGCATATTCAGCATCTAAAGGTTTCGGATGGACAACAACCAACACTTCTGGTAGACACAGCCCATTGATAGCAAACCATTTGAAGGCAACATGGACCATAAGTTCCGGTGACTATAAAATCGATTGCCCGAAGGGAAATTATCTGATCAGACTCTGTTTAAATCAATGGCTCTGGGCAAAACCGGGTAGAGTCAAAATCGGTAACGACACCATTGCAGTCAACCCGCTTGAACATGCAGGTGATGGTATCGCAACTGATGAACAGGTATGGATTGCTGATCGCAGAATTACTGTCAGCGGAGACTCAGGACTTAAGCTCAACATTTACGGCGGTATATCCTACATAGTACTGATTTCTGATGATGGTGCCGACCTGAATTTGGCGGCAAAAGATGGAGGAACCATTTCAAAACCACCTCAGGGCACCGCAACAGAAAAAGTAAAGGAATCCGTTACAATTATAGATCGTAAACCTTCAGCTGTACCTAATCCATTCAATCCTACAACAACCATATGTTTCACTATACCTGCGGGCATAGCTGCTGACTACTGTATATTCGATATAAAGGGCAGATTGATATTGAACACAAAGATGTCACGCTCTGATTTTGTACAGACGAAAAGGATAACAGTTAACTTTTCCAGTATAAGAGGAAACAGCTTCGCTTCCGGAATATATTTCGGCAGATTACGTTCCAGTGATGGAAGGACTTTCGAACATTCAATGATTCTCGTAAGATAAAGCTCATACACTAAATGGAGGAAAGCAATGCATAGAAATTTAAAACTCAGTATAATCCTGTTCCTGGCGGTCTCTCTATATCCGGCAGTGACAGGCCTGAAAGCAAATTTCAGCAAAGGGAAAACCTATGTAACTTTTAACGAAGAGAGCGGTGGAAATCATACCTATAATGTCTACAGATCCAAAAGTGCAATTACCAATGTTGCAGATATGGTTCCATACACTAATCTGCGCGACAGTAGTTCATACGACTACGGCTGGCGCCGTTACTGGGCTGTTACAGATACCGGCCCGCTGCTTAATTCCGGCATAGGGCTTCTTGTGTATACTCCGAAAGAGACATCAGATGTTTACTATGCAGTAACCATTGTCAGGAACGGAGTTGAGGATAAAACAATAACAGTTGGAGAAAATTCAACAGCCCAGGCTGTACATGAAGAGTGGTGGAAATGGCCTCTTGGCGTACTTCAGGAAATTGACACAAAATCCTACTATGAAGCCAGCAACTATAAATACTATTTCTGGATGGATTATGATGACTGGAACCACGACTACTGCTACTATGGAGATCTCTTTGCCCTAGGTGTAAATTACAGAGTTCAGAATTCAATGAACAGCGGATCTCCACAACCGTTATCTGTATCTCTCCACTCTGCATTTCAGGATGGATACTCATCTGCTGTATCATCCGGCAACAGCACAGCAGCGGCTATACTTGGTTTCAGGAGCCACGCTCTGCCATTTAATAATCAGACATGGTGGTTCGGATGGTCCAAGACCTGGAAATTCAAAAATCCTCCAACTGATAGTTCACTTAACAGACCGGCAAAAGGCGATACAATTGTCAACTATGCAGAAATGCGTATTATGGCATACATTCACTCTATATTAGGTGAAAACCGTTTTAAAATTGACACCAACAGAATGTATTTGAGCGGTGTAAGTATGGGCGGCTCAGGAACGCTTATTAACGCAGTTCACAAACCAAACTTTTTCGCAGCTGTAAAAGGTATTGTACCAGCTGTAAAATTTCAATACTGCTGGTATTTTTCAGCGGTGCCAAATCACTGGGGTTTACAGTCAGACAGTTTGACAGCACGCAACGGTATCTACATATACGACTGGAATGATGCCGGATGGATGATTGGCCGTGACGCGACTGTAACCATGACACCTATGCTTATTGCTTCCGGAGTAAAGGATAGCGGTATGCCTCTATGGATGCACCGTTGGCTCTATTTCAACTGCGCAAAATCAAAACAGGGAGTTTTTGGTCTCTGGAAAAATGTCGGTCATGATATTATAGGCGATGAACCTCTGTCTGGTGGAATGATGCGTTTTAAGAGGAATGAATGGTATCCTGCTTTTGTAAATGCAAGCAGAGATGATGAATATGGACAGAGTCACCCGGACAAAAACTCACCGCCTGCCGGAACACTGCCATTCACCTCAATGGCTCATGATACCGCAGGCACTATGAATGGTTATCTTGACTGGTCCTCCTCTCTGCACGATCTCGCTCTTGCGAACGACTCTCTTGTAGATTGTCCAGATTCTCTAATGATTACAATGAAAACCAGCAGAGAGAGCACACTTGTTGATATAACTCCCAGAAGAGTACAAAAGTTTCCAATTGTAAAAGGTTCAAACTATGTTTGGCAGAATTATTCTACTGCTAACTCCGCTCTTATTTCAGAGGGTAAGTTTTCTCCTGACACTAACGGCCTTCTTACTGTTCCGCGAGTATTAATTTTAACAAGTGGTTCACGTCTTCTTATAAAGAGAGAAGGTGGAACAGATGCAGAGATTAAAACTTCAGAAAATTTAAGGATGTTGATTACAGCTACCCCTAATCCATTTACCAATAATACAACTTTTAATTTCTCAGCTTCTGTAAAAACTGTTTCAGTATTTGATCTTCGAGGAAGATGTGTGTTAAAATTGAGTGAAAAAGAGATTAAAGGTAATTCCTATTTTTGGAATGCAAAACAGCTCTCCGCGGGTGTATATTCAGTGGTAGGTAAAGCGAAAGACAACACAATCTTAAAAACACGTATCACGCTTTTGAAATAGGAGAAAACCATGAAAGTTCTGTTACTTGCCTTAACACTGATCACACTCACATTTGCAATAAACGTCAGAGTTGATCTGAAACCTGATGATTATCAGCTCTATCCACGCGCCGCAGACAATAATGGAACTGCCCAAATAACCGGAAAGGTGCTGGAAACAGGGGCGGATTCTGCATATGTTATCGTAAGAAGAAATGGCGTTAATATCGATAGAAAAGCAAGCAAACTCACTTACACAGGTGATTCTGCCATTTTCAATTTCAACATATCAATTCCTGCAGAGCTTGCCGAATATGGATTACTCTGCTTTATTGACACAACGCTTATTGTCAAAGCGGACAGCATAGTTGCCGGCGATGTTTACCTAATCGGCGGACAGTCAAATGCAGTTGCAATTGCTCCAAGTGAATGGCGTGAATATGTAAGAGCCGTCCGCATGAATGCAACCGATACCGGTTGGTATCTGGCAAAAGATGGAACTTGGGGCATGGAAATCGGCAGAATGATCAATAACAATTACGGTATACCTGTTTGTGTTATGAACGGCGCTGTATCCGGTGCAGGCATTGGCTCTCTTCAGCGTGATGATAACAATCACATGAATTTGGCAACTGACTATGGCAAGCTTCTGTACCGCGCATTCAAGGGCGGAGTACAAAACTCCGTTAAGGCCATTTTCTGGTATCAGGGTGAAACAGATGCCGGTTACGGGTCAGAAGTATCCTATCCGGGCAGCTTTAACAGAATGCGAAATTCCTGGATGGAAAACTATGCCGGTGTTCAGAAAATTTATCTCTTCCAGATAAACTGCTGGCTTACAGCCGGCTCTCGCGAAATGAGAGAGGCACATAGAAGAATTGCACAAACATACGACAATGTAAGAATCATGAGTACTATCGGTGCCCCGACATATGGCGGCCATTATGAACAGCCGGGATATTTTGAGATAGGCGAAAGAATGTACAGACTTGTCGCACGTGACTTTTATGGTTCAAGCGATACAGTTGACGTCGCTCCTCCGCAAATCCAGGCAGCAAGATATTCTGATGCATCGAAAACAAAAGTCTATCTTGATTTTGATCAGGCCATACACTGGACAGGTAAAGATACCGCAGGGTATCAGCTTAAGGATTATTTCGCACTGAACGACTCCCTTTGGCAGATAGCCGATTCCTGCTGGTTCGAAAATGACAGCCATCGCATTGTTTTAAAGCTGAAAGCTCCTGCAACAGCAACAACCATTTCATACATGAATGACAAATACTGGCTTATCTCAGCTTCAGCAGTTTCAGGGCCATGTCTTATGAACAAGCGTAACGTAGGTGCTATTACCTTTGCAAAATATCCTCTGAATGAAGCCTACACCACTGATACACTTGCCATGACAGGAATTGATCTCCAGAGTGCAAAGAGCACCATTTCAATTTTTGAAGGGGTTCAGCTGAATGCAGTATCTACATTCACAAGCGGACTCGCAGACACAAACAGAAGTGTTAAATTTTCAACAACTGACTCATCAGTTATCACTCTGAATAAAAACGGTTTCGTCAGAGCAATTAATCCCGGTACCTCAAAAGTTATCTGTTCGAAAAATGGTTTCAGCGACACCTTAACATTTACAGTAAACACAAGCTTTACATCTTTAGAGAAAATCTTCTTCAGTAAGCCAACCCGTACAGTTATGCTCGGTGACTCAAGTTTAGCGGAGTTATCAGCTAAAATATCAGGAACAAATCTATTTTTCAATATTGATACAATGGCAACAATAAAAGCAGATACTGCAATTTTTGTTCTGACTAAAGGTGTACTTAAGCCTAAGAAAACAACAAATCATACCTACGTCACTGCCACCCTTGGATCTTTAAGCTGTACTTTGGCAGTAGCGGTAAAAGCTCAGCCCTCTTTTATCCGCAGAATTAATTTCCAGCCCAAAGGACAATCTGTAACTTCAATACAGGATTGGCTCATTGACAGCACAGGACTATACACAGCATCGAGAGGTTTTGGCTGGAAAATGGCGAGTGCCCCGTCCAGCAGAAAAACTCCACTCATTTCCAACTATCTCCGCTCAACATATTCGTGGCCAGCAACTTCAGGCGGGAGCAGTCTGGTCGGTCAATATCAAATCGATTGCCCGAATGGCAATTATCTACTGCGGTTATGCCAATGTCAATGGTTATGGGCCAAACCCGGCAGAGTGTGGTTCGGCAGCGATACATTGGCAAGAAATAACCAGGAACATGCAGGGGATGGAATTGCAACAGAGCTTCAGATTTGGTACTCAGACAGCAGAATAACTGTTAGTGGTGATTCCGGTCTTAGACTCAATATTTACGGTGGTATTGCCTATCTTGTTCTTGCTTCAGACGATGGAGGAGATCTCAATCTAGTATCAAAAGATGGACAGGTAACAATTCAACCTCAAATCCCGACAGTGTCAGAAAACAGCAACTCACAGATCTCACTAATCTCCAGAAAACCTTCTGCTATTCCTAACCCGTTTAATCCGTCAACTACTGTAAGATTTACAGTCCCTGCCGGTGTTTCCGCTGATTATGGGATTTACGATATTAAGGGCAGATTAATCATGACAACATCAATTACCCGTTCAGACTTTGTACAGACAAAAAATATCACAGTCAATTTCAATAGGATTAAAGGAAACAGCTGTGCTTCAGGAATGTACTTTGGAAGATTGCGTTCAAGCGACGGAAAAACGTTCGAACACAGATTAGTATTTGTAAGGTAGGACCCCCCCTTGCCCCCCTTTTTTCAAAGCAAAAAAGGGGGAAGAATGGTTTTAAGATTCTACTTCACCATAAAAATATCAGGCCAACGATCATTTCCCGAATGAAATGTTAGTCTTGTTGCCTCTTCCTTAGGTGTTCCTATTTTCCAGATATCAAGTTCGTAATCTGCAATATCATGATCATGACCGCGCTGTGTTGAGGCCCAAACAAGCCATTGTCCATCAGAAGAAACCTGAGGGAAGTATTCATGTGATCTGCGTCCCGGGCGGTCGATAAAACGGATATCACTTACCGACAGCTTAGGATCGGCAGGCTTACCATCTTTTACCGCAAAAGCAAGAACTTCACTGCCGCCATTACCGGAAGAGTTCATACGGATAACAGAATCTCCGCTTGGGAACCAGTTAATCTGGCAACCTTCACCAACCTTAGTCCATGACTTATTAGCAATATCCCATAATCCGGTTTCACGCATGCTGCCGCGCAGGGTTATGGCAAGATATTTGCCGTTCGGTGACATGTGAGGATTCTGCAGAATTGCCCCCTTCTTAAGACCATCTTCAGCTTTCATAATAAGTGTCTCTGCTCCCGAAGCGATATCAAAAGAATAGACCTCACCGGCTCTTGAGAAAATGATAGTTTTTCCATCTGGACGCCATGTAGCCCAAGTGCTGTTAGGAATGAGAAGCTTTTCTCCAGTTCCATCTACATTAATAATCCAGGTGTCCCACAATTGAGGATTATCAGCATTCGGTTCTGCTGTCCAATCCATCTTGCTTCTGGTAAAAATGACCTGTTGCCCATCGGGAGAGAAACGTGAAAACCAGTCGGTTTTTGGACCACGTGTAAGTGGCTTGACATCGGTTCCGTCTCCGTTCATGATGAAAATATCATGGTTGTCATCGCGTGACGTAGACCAGACAATCTTTGCATTAATCTTGCCTTTGAGTGCAGAAAAAAGCGCAACCTCATCAGCTTCCGCTTCAACAGACTTTCCTTTCGGCGGACCGGCCAGGAGTGAAGTCGCAAGCGCAAGGGTGGAAATACCAACAAGCAGTTTTTTCATAAGTTTCTCCTAAAATGAATTTTACAGTTTACTCTTCAACTTTCTTCGGTTCGAGCTTTTCTAAAACATCCCAATTTTCATGATAATTATAAAGGTCACGAGCCACCATCATCCAGACAACCACCCTTTTCTGTGAAACGCCTTCAATGCCCATCTTCTTAAGCTGACTTACAAGTGTAGGTCCGCCTCCGTAACTGACGTTCAGAGCTACGGGCATTTCGATATTTTTTGCAAGGTGTGCACTTACGCCGCCAGCTTTACAGCCAGTACGCTGATACACACCTCCGAAGCTGTCTGTGATAAGCAGCACCGGGCTGTCCTTCTTATCCTGATATGGTTTACCGTCGGCATCAAATACCTGACGCCCTAAAAGCTTTGCAGGCGGATATTTCGACTGCAGAGAGGTCTTCAAACGTGCAACAATATCTCCCTGAGAGGTGAAAACGGTATCTCTTACTGTAAATACAGATTTAGGAAGATCATTATACCAGGCATATCCTTTAATTCTTTCGGCAAGTACGAGGGCTGCCGCTTCAAGACCGCGCGTACCCCAGTGTGTATCCTGCTTCTGAAAAACAGGTTCACATGTTTTACAATCATTTTTCTTCTCTGCTGTAAATGCGGGCAGGAGGTCAACAACTTCGACGCCTGCATCCATTAAGTCCTTCAGAAACTTTCTTCCATAAGGGTTTACATATGGCCCTTTACCTGATGCTGGAAGAGCTGCGATCTTTTCAGGATATACTTCAGGTTTAATAGGAACAGGTACGAAGAGAAAATCGACACCCACAGCCTCAAGCGCCTTTTTTACTGCCAGAATAGGTTTAATAGGATTCTTACCGTCAGGCTGCTTTGCAAGATCTCCGCCCAGCATATAGTTAAGTGAGTTGCGGAAGAAAAGGAAGTCCTCTTTGCCGACAAAGCCTTTAATATCCTCAGGGGCGCTTTTCTGCACGGCAGCTAACGATTTTGTAAATGGGGCAAATGTGGCCGCCCAGGCATCATATGAGCCTCCGCCGTAAGTTTTTACCTCTTCATCAAGTATTTTTATACCTGCGGCTATTCTTTCAGCTGCTGACTTATCAATTCCTGTTCTTAACATTCCGCCTTTTTTAGAGTCGTTAGTTTCAACGTCGCCGGTCATGCCGTCAACTATAAGAATATTAAAAAGTTCAACACCGAAAGGTTTTCCTTTTATGGCAACTATAGGCTTTTCTACAGTATAACCGCCAAGAGTGTTCTTCACTCCTTCATCAACTCCTGCATCAGGCCAGACAGGATTTGACAGCCTGTATATGTCTGTATTGAATGTAGGGTACCAGAATGAAGCCAGCTCATTCGCCCATGTGATTATCTCATCTCTTGTCAACAAGTCCTTAGCATATTTCCCTGTCACTACAGAAAGTATTTCAGGAGTAAGAAGTTCAGGATTAATCTGCGCATAATATTCAGGAAAACCATCACCGTTCTCATCGGTCACAAAAGGCATGACGCCGGCAGCCCAGGGTTTTAAATCAATCCGAACCCATCCTTCAAACCCCTTTTTTACCGGCTTGAAATAAAGTCTTGCAATCTCCGCAAGGGGAAGAACAGATTCATCATTTCCATACTTCTGTTCCGGTACAGCTGCAAGTTTTTCAACAAGCTTTTGAGATTTTTCAAAATCCCATTTCATTAAATAGTCACGCAACGCGGACCAGTGCACAGCAAAACTTCCAGCGCTTTTATCTATTTTTGTTGATGAGAACTTTGTACTGATTGACCCTTTTACAAAGGCGTTATCAAAATCCAGCTTTTTCAATGAAAGTTTTTCAGCAGGGGCAACGGTTGCAAAGGAAGCGGTATCATAGAGCATTATATTGTCTGAATAAAGCGCTAAATCCAGGTTTGCCCTTGTCGGAGTTTTGACTCTTCTGACAAGTGCTCTGGACTTCTGCATTGAATATCCTTCACTCACTGTAACTACACTGCTGTCAACCTGCAGCGGTTTTTCTGCAAAAAGTGCGGTAATTAATCCGGCAACACAAAACGAAATCATACTCATTCTGAATTTCATGATTACTTGTTCCTTATGGTGTTAACGTTAATATTATTCTTCTTAAGAAAATTATAAAGTGTCTGCCTTGTGACGTTAAGATCGTCAGCGATTCTTCTGATAACTCCGTTATGCTTCCCGAAAAGCTGCATAACCTCCTGCGTTGTAGCAGTAATCCTCTCCAGCTCTTTTCTTACTCCTGTTCCTGTTTTCTGCCGGCCCTGTGCGCTGTCATCTGACCCTTTTGTAAATACAATATCCTCTTCTCTTATTTCTCCGGATGCTCCGAAAAGAAATGCCCGCTCTATAGTATGCCGCAGCTCTCTGACGTTGCCGGGCCAGTTATGCATCGAAAGTTTTCTTGAAGCACCAACCGAGAATCCGCTGATATCCCGTCCATATTTAAAATTGAACATATGGACAAAGTGGCTGGCAAGAGACTGCACGTCCTCCATTCTTTCAGCAAGTGAGGGCAGTTTAAGCACGACAACAGCTATCCGGTAATAGAGATCCTCTCTGAAGAGACCCTGTTTCACAAGATCGAGCAATTGAACATTTGTTGCAACAATTATTCTTAAATTCAGCTTGATTGCCGATTTTCCGCCAACCGGAGTAACGGTCATATCCTGAAGAAACTGCAGAAGTTTGGCCTGCACCTGCAATTCAAGATTGCTTGCTTCATCGAGATAGAGCGTTCCGCCCTCAGCCTGCTCAAATAGACCTTTCCTTTTCTCAGATGCACCGGTAAAAGCCCCTTTTTCATGACCGAACAGCAGACTTTCCATAAGCGACTTCGGTAAAGTTGAGCAGTCTACCTTAACAAACGGCCCTTTGGAAAAACTGCTTCTGCTATGTATATGTTTGGCTAAAACCTCTTTTCCGGATCCGGTATTTCCCTGTATAAGAATTGTCGCCTTCGATGAGGCAACTTTCTCTGCCTGCTCTTTTATTACTGTGAATGATTTGGAGCTTCCAACAAACTGACTTTCGTCCTCCATAAAGGCCTTAAGCCTGTTGTCAGCCGCTTTCGCTTTTTCAACAGCATCTTTGTAACTGCTTTCCAGCGCAACAAGCCGCTCCTTAACGTTTGCCATATTCTGCAGCCTGTAAATTGAGACATTGTCGTTAGTTCCGCTGCGCAGAAATATATGTGCTAGAGAGAGCAGAAAGAAGCTCCCTGTGTTAGACTTTGCTGTAACAAACGAATTATTAGTTGCATATATTTTGTGACTGTCAAATGTCGAGAGACGGATAGCACTGATCCGGCAGTATGTTCCAGGTCTGAAGAAGAGCGACACATCTGTCTTTTTTCTGTCTATCATGTCATAATCAAGGAAAAACAGCAGTACGGTTCCATCTTTATCAACAACAAACTGATTTCCGACTCTCCAGAATCTGTATCTTCCGCGAATTGTTGCAGGTTTGAATTTTACAGAGTGGGCCTTTCGACTCCGTTTTTTAAGAAGCACAGAGCCCTTATCAGGTGAGGTTCCTATGAGATAACCGTCCAAATCTGAAACCTCTCCGGTACTTACCCGTAAATCACCGAGAACAATACAGGGAAGATCTCCATCAACAAGATCAACCTCCATGCATAAATCATCTTTCTCCCAGTCAACCATATTGCTGACATAATGGAAAAGCGGCAGCTGTTCATCTGCTTTGAATTTTCTGCCTTCCGGCCAGTTTTCAACGACCACATCACGGATTGTTTCCGGCTGCGGAAATGAAAAAGCGCGTCTTGCAATCTCCTGTGTTTCAGATGGAGTCGGAGATATGTAGTCCCGAAGCTCTCTACCCATAATAGCATGAGGATTTACCTGTGAGTCGGTCAAAGTATAGCGAAGATATGCACTGTTATAAGCTACAATCCTCTCTGTTGAATCGACACATACATAACCGTTAAAAACATTATCCTCAGTAATTGACTTATAGAAGTTTGACTGTCTCATGCGCCCAAGACACTGACCTGAGGGCAATTTGTAAATCTGTATAAAAAAAATTGGGATATCTGAAAAAAAGCCCTCCTCTTCAGAAACGGAGGTAAAAGCACTCTGCCTGCTTTTGAAGGTGCGTGAATCAAGATTTCTGATACTGTCTTCAACCGGCAGTTCAGAGAATGAAAATTCATGCGGTATATCAAAAAGTGTTCTTATATCTGTACTTTTGTGTATTACCCGCATCGCACTTCGAAGAAAATCAGGTAAAGAGGTCAAGTCAACACTTAGCTCAGAAGCGACAATTACACCATCGTTGTCAATTAGCAGAACTATTGAATCGCTTAAGGAGTCATAAAAGAGCGTTTGCTCAAGATCTATAAGATTCATTTACATGTCAAAATAATATCTATGTAAAAGTTTTGTCAAACATAACGCTTCTTTTACCAAATTTCGCCCTTTTTAAGCCAAAAATAGCAGGCACGCCGATTGCATATGGGTTGTCTGCCACACACTATATCGGAGCCCAAATGAACAGATTTACAGAAAACGGTTTATATTCACTACGCATTATATTGAATAACCTGATAGAACTGAATCTTTCAGGAAGCATGTTTAACACAACTCTTCTTCGGAAGGAAAATTCAAATTACACCTTCCGACTTGAAAAAAGCAGCGCTCCGCGCACAATCCTTGAAAGCAGAGATTGTGCTGTCGAACTTGAGGGGGTTGAACACTGTTCCGGAACTGTGTCAGAGTGCACAGAGGATGAAAGATTTGTCTATCTACGCTGCAGTATAAATGGAAAACACAAATAACTTTATGAGGAGTTCCCGCATGAAAATCAAAACAGCACTTGCAACAATTGTTGCTGCAGTTCTACTTGCCAGTCCGATCTATTCAATTACGGCACTGCCGACCGTAATTGCAGTTGAAAGCGGTGACAGCACCGACGCCATTCCGCTATTCAAGGGGGTCGATCACACAGTTCAGGGCATTGTCCCTGCCGTAGTTTCAGCTCCAAAGCATGGAACAGTTACTTTAATCACTGCAAAATCAACATACTGGAAAAAATACCGGCCCGATACAACTGCCGCTTACAAAGGTGCGCTCGGTTACCGTAAAATTCCGGTAACATGGTTCCGCTATACACCTTCTACCGCTTTTACCGGAGTTGATTCTTTTACCTACAATGTGGCTGAAAGCGGCGGAGCAACATCAAACACGGTAACCTGCATAGTAAAAGTCCGCCCTAAAACAGCGACAGGACAGACAATTCTTCTCCTCGTCAACGACTCCCTTAAAAACTCTCTCGCTTCCGAGATTGGCCGCCTCAAAAGCGACCTTGACAGCGAAGGATATACAGCGCAAGTGAAGTATTTCAAGGACTCGCTCAACAGAGCAAATGCACTGCTTATATCAAGCAACACTGTTGCCCTTTCTGCATGGCGTTCGATACGTGAAGAATTCATGAAGAGCGATCGTATTGTGACCGGAGCAATTCTGATAGGCTACGTCCCTCCCATCGCGGCAGTGTTTGCAAGCGATGACGGCTTCTGGAATATGTCGCTGCCTGTCACTGACTGGTATGCCGACACAATGTGGGCACAGCTTGGCGACAGCACATTCAGCAAAGATGATACAATAAACGGTGGTTATGATTGTGATGCATATCTCAAGGGTGGCAGCCTAAGACATATCTGGGTAAGCAGGATGTACACACTCGCCGGTTCAGGTCGCGGCAACACAGTATATGGAACTGAAGTCGATCTTATGAAACGGGTACTTGACAATAATCATAACTATAGAAAAGGATTGTCACGATATCCTCATCGAGCTGTATCCTTTGATATGAGCCGTTTGACAACACTGTCAATGGCTAGATATCTGCCCATTTGGCAGGATACTGTTAAAATTTCCAATGCAAATAATGCCGGCAGAGTAATTGTCGCACCCGGCGACACAATTTTCAAAACTCTTCTTCCATATACACCCGGTTACGGTGCAGAAATATGGGACATCAACAGCCACGGCAACACCAATTTTCTTAACCCGACAGCAGGATACAGTTATGCCCGCTCAGACACCTTGATGAAGCGCCCCTTTCAGACAAGGTTTGCCTTCTTATCAGCATGCCATACTTCATATCCTGGCAATTTTACAAATCAGCAAATTTATACCAGAGGAGGAGGTTGCGTTCTCTCAGTCGGTACCTGTGATTATGTTCACTACGGCGGATGGTACAGCATTGTTAACAGCCAACCATCGTCTGTGAAAATGGCCTCGATGATTGCTGCCGGTTCCAACTGGGGTAATGCCTGGCTTGCTTCTGATATGCCTTTAGGCTTTAACTACTTCTATGGAGACCTCTCGCTTAAACCTAAAATGGGACCATCAAATGCAATGCCGATAATTGACAGCCTAGTAAAGTCGGCCCCGTCAGCCGGCAGAGTCAAACTCACTGCAGAAAATGCACGCGATCCTGATGGTTCAATCACTACCTACGAATGGTGGTTTAAGAGATCATATAGCTATGGTGCTTCAGAACCTGATACGGTAACAACTGTAAACTCGATAGAAATTGAAGCATCAAGAATAGTTGATAGTACTCTAAGAGTTGAGATAATCGATAATTACATGGCGAGAAGCACTGCAACCATCGGAAGCCGTTATCATGTTGATGCAGAGGCACAGAACAGCTTTGTAAAAACTGTCAAAGGAGTACTTACAGCAACGCCAAACCCGTTTAACGGAGTAAGCAGCATATCGGTTAATCTGGAAAATAATACCAAAATATCTCTATCCGTATATGATTTAGCCGGACGACAGATTCAAAGAATCGCTTCCGGTAATTTCAGATCAGGTAACCATACTTTCATCTGGAACTCAAGAAACAGCAAGGGCACACTGGTTCCTCCCGGGACATATATCTACAGACTTAATGCTGATGGTAAGCTCTTTTCTGTTAAGAATGTCCTTATAAGGTAAAGATACTCCTCTTTTCCTAAACTGGCATTTGCCCTTAAACGCCCTTTTTGACTTAAAAAGGGCGTTTTTCATTTAGTACCGCTTCAACCTCTATGAAAAAAAGGTATTTTACTCTTCATATATTATCTTATTATATGTCCGGTTTTATGCCGATTAAAGATAAGGAGATTATTAGGGTGATAAACGCTTATGACATGCTGACAATGGCTCCCATTCTGGAGTTTGAAAAACCAGTTGTTGAACTTGCAAAAAAAATTCAGGATATGCGCAGCTTTGCATCTACAGAGAACCTTGAGATGAAAGATGAGCTTGCCAAACTTGAAGGCAAACTAGAAAAACTTAAAAAAGATATCCACGGTAAACTTACTCCATGGAACAGAGTACAGATAGCCCGCCATCCTAAAAGACCATATTCTCTAGACTATATAAATGGACTAATGACTGACTTTATTGAACTGCATGGCGACCGCGCCTACGGCGATGATGCAGCTATAGTTGCGGGAATGGCCACATTCAACAAACGGCCTGTTTTTGTAATCGGACAGCAAAAGGGTAAAGATGTCAAAGAGAACATCAAGAGAAATTTTGGCATGCCTAATCCGGAAGGGTATCGAAAGGCCCTTCGCGTAATGAAAATGGCTGAAAAATTCGATCGCCCTGTTCTCTGTTTTATAGACACAGCAGGAGCATTCCCCGGAATTGGCGCTGAAGAGCGGGGTCAGGCTGAAGCAATAGCCCGCAACCTGAAGGAAATGGCCTCCCTGAAAGTTCCAATCATCGTTACAATCATCGGTGAAGGAGCTAGCGGCGGAGCACTCGGAATCGGCGTCGGCGATCGCGTACTTATGCTAGAGAACTCATGGTATTGCGTAATCTCTCCTGAAGGCTGTGCAGCTATTCTATGGGGCGACAGAGCAAAGGCGCCTGAACTTGCTGAAATGATGGCCTTGACAGCCGATAAGCTCAAGGGAATGGGGCTTATTGATGTTATTGTGCCGGAACCGATTGAAGGAGCACACAGAAATCCTGAAGGTGCGTTAAGAAATGTAAGAAAAGCGCTGGCCGCAGAATTGGAAACGCTCTGTTCCATACCTGTCCCGGAACTGGTCGAAAAGCGTATAGAAAAATATTTTGCAATGGGCGTTGTTAAGGAGAGTGTATGATCAGTCAGTCACTGCTTGACATAATAGTTTGCCCGGAAACCAGACAGCCGCTTAGGCCGGCAGATTCATCAGTTGTTGCGGCGCTAAACGAAAAGATTACAGTCGGACTGCTCAAAAACAGAGCGGGAGAAAAGGTTCTGGAACAGTTTGATGATGGGCTTATCCGTGAAGATGGAAAGATACTCTATCCTGTAAAACAGGATATCCCCATTCTACTTATAGATGAAGGAATTCCTGTTTAATGACAACAATGGATAAGATTGTTGATATTAAGAGCGCTGAAAGAGATGCGGAAAAAGCCCGCGTTACCGGATTGAAGGTTGTAACAACAAACGGCTGTTTCGATCTTTTGCACCCTGGCCACATTGCCTATCTCGAAGAGGCAAAGGAACAGGGTGATCTTCTTTTTGTAGCAGTAAACAGCGATTCATCAGTAAAGGAAAACAAGGGCGACCTCCGTCCTGTCAACAGCGAAAGAGATCGCTGCAGAATGGTAGCTTCACTTGCATGCGTTGACAAGGTTTTCATTTTTAACGAAAAAGATCCGCGTACATATATCAAAATCATAAAGCCTGCCATCCATGTTAAAGGGGGCGATTACAGCGGAAGACTTATTGAGCAGGATGCTGTTGAAGAATCGGGCGGTATCGTCCGTCTGCTCAAGTTTCTGCCCGGATATTCCACGACAGAACTGATAAACAGAATTTCAAAGGCGTACAAAGTATGACAGCAACTTCTCCCGACATATCACATCTGGAAAAGGTTGTCTCCAGATCTCCCGGATCTCCGGCATTCGCAAGACTTGCCGATGTTTACAGATCCCAGGGACAGGTTGACAAGGCAATTACGCTTTGTGAAGATGGAGTCAGAGCCAATCCCATTTATCCGACCGGCCACCTCCTTCTGGGCCGCTGCTATTTCGAGATGGATAGGATAGACGAAGCTTTATCAGAATTTGAAACAGTTATCCGTCTCGACTGGAAAAATCTCTTTGCTCTTAAAATCATGGGGGACATCCATGCACAGAAGGGTGAAAGAGAAAGTGCAGCCAGATTCTACAAAAGAGCATCTGAAATTGATCCCCTGAATGTCTCTGTGCGTGATATGTTCCGCCGCTTCGAAAAGTACTACACAGAGGAAAAAATCGTTTCTGATCCTGCTGTGATTTCAGAATCACCTGCTGAGATGATTGCAAAGACTATTGACGAAAGACCAATCAGCCCGACGTCAATGCAGCCGATCGATTTTCTTGACGAAACTCCTTCTTCCGCAATACCGTCTGAGGACGATTCAATCGCCGGCCTCCCCTCTTTTGCAACAGAGAGCAGTACGGAAGTTGAAACGGAGATGGCCGATCTTGGTCTGCCATTACAACCGGAAGCTGCTGTTGAAAACAGTGACACGGAAGTGATTCGTGCTCCACTCAACCGAAATATTGATGATTTTAATGATACTCCGCCTGAAGCCCCTTCCGCCGACACGGAAATGGTTGATCTTCCTCCTGAAATGACGGGACAGAAAGAGGAGCTGGTCGGAGAGTTCAAAGCAAGAAAATCTGTCTATAACAGAATCCTAGATGAACAGAGCGCACTCCTTGACGCACTGCCTGAAGCTCCATCTGTATCATCTGTCCAGACTGAAGAAGAACAGCAACTTTGCGAAATCAGACTCGACGAACCTGAATTGCCTACCGAAGTAAACGAAGCATCTCCGGCGGAGCCTCCACCACCAACCATTTCAGCCTCCGCAGCAGGAATGGATGGCTACTATTCTGTCGACGGAGGGGATTCAGGCGATGCAGGGAACTCATTGCTGGATGGTCTGGACAATATTGAACTTGACAGTTCTATAACAGAAGAAGAGACCCAACCTGAAGAGGATGCCATTCACGAAGCTGAACCTGTTGAAGAAGCTATTCCTGTTTCAGAAAAACCATCTGTTGAAATTGACCCTCTTAAAGAGATGATGCTTGACATTGATGCTGATGATTCTGTCCGTGAATTCCTTGCAGCAGCAGAATCCTCAGAAGTACCGGCAAAAATCGAACCTGCCTCGATCCCAGAAGCAAAAGAAGAAGAAATTTCTCTGCCTGAAGAAGAGGCTGCTATAGAGTTTCCAGAGACTGAGATGATAAGCATTAATGAAGAAGATGATGCTCCTCCTCCTGCCTCAGTCCAGAAGGAAGAGAAGGCGGCTCCTTCGATATCATCATCGGCAGCAGGCATGGACGGATACTACAACGTTTCCGGAACAGATGCCGGTGAAGGGGGTCTGGATATTCTGCAGGATATCGACACCGTGGAACTTTCAGACAATGTAACCGAAGAATCCGAACAGGCTTCAGCCGACGAAAATGCAATTGAACTTGGCCTTGACATAGAGCTTCCGCCAATCCCGGAAATAACTATAATTGAACCTGTTATTTCGTCAACTACTGAAAAGAGTGTTGAATATGATGCGCCTCCTGTTTCATCGGGGTCTGCTGATGCGGTCTCTCAGAATGACATAGACTCAATCTTCAGCGGTGCGTCTGCATCAAAACCGGAACCGGTTGTCACAGACATTGAAATAGCAGCTGTGAATGATGATGAAACTAAAAAGGTAAAGACAGCAAAAAAGAGCGTTAAGAAAAAGGCTGAAAAAACAGAAAAGGCAAAAAAGCCTTCTGTAAAGGTTGTCAGCAATGTCGCTACAATGAGTCTTGCCGATATTTATCTTCGTCAGGGTCACAAAGAGCAGGCGCTCACCGTTTACAAAAAACTGTTAAAGCAGGATCCTGCAAATCAGGATCTTAAAGATAGAATCCAGACTCTTAAAGAGGAAATGGAAAACGATCAGGAAATGCAGCAATAAGGAGTAATTATGGCAAAAGTCCAGAAAAAAGAGATCAAAACTTCAACTTCATCAGTTTTCACGCTGGAGGGGCTGAAAGATTTCATCGGTTTCTTTGACAAGGTAAACATTTCAGAGGTCGAAATAAGTGAAGGTGATAAATCAATCACTCTTAGCAAACATGGCAGAGCTGTTCAGCAGGTTTCACAGCAGCAGATGCAGTCAGCTCCTGTAATGGTTCAGCAGCCCGTTCAGATGCAACAGGCAGCACCTGCTCAAGCACCTGCACCTGCAGCTCAGACTCAGGCTGCACCGGCACCAGCAGCCGCTCCAGCACCAAGCAATCTTATAGAAATCAAGTCTCCAATAGTCGGAACTTTCTACGCATCATCCGATCCAAAACTGCCTCCTTTCGTAACTGTCGGAGCCGACGTCGCAATCGGTAAAACAGTCTGCGTAATTGAAGCGATGAAGGTCTTCAATGAAATCAAAGCGGAAGTAGCTGGAGTTGTTAAAGAGGTATGCGTTAAAAACGAACAGCCTGTCGAATTCGGTCAGGTACTCTTCCGTCTGGAGGCAAAGTAAAAAACGATGAGGAAGATTCTAGTTGCAAACAGAGGTGAAATAGCCTTAAGAGTAATCCGTGCCGCTAAGGAGCTTGGACTTAAAACCGTTGCAGTCCATTCGGAAGCAGATGTTCATTCAATGCATGTCAGATTCGCCGATGAAGATGTCTGCATCGGCTCAGCACGATCCAAAGACAGCTATCTAAGACAGGATCGCATTCTGTCAGCAGCGCTTATAACACATGCCGATGCAATTCATCCGGGATACGGTTTTCTTTCAGAAAATTCTGAATTCGCCGAGAAATGCATTGCTGCAGGCATAACATTCATTGGCCCTTCTCCGGAAATGATTTACAAATTCGGAAACAAAGCTGTTGCGAAAGACACAATGAAGGCAGCCGGTGTTCCCTGTGTTCCAGGCGGCGACGGCGTTGTGGCAACGGTAGAAGAGGCCCTTGAGATCGGTAAAGAGTACCGTTATCCTGTAATCATTAAAGCAGTGGCAGGCGGCGGCGGTAAAGGTATGCGCATTGTCCGCGAAGCTTCGCAGATGAAAGAGCAGTTCGAAATGGCGCGTGCAGAGGCCGGCAACTCTTTTGGAAACCCCGATGTTTACATTGAGAAATACATTGAAAATCCCCGTCACATTGAGGTTCAGCTCCTTGGAGATGAGCATGGAAACGTAGTGCATCTTTATGAACGTGATTGTTCCATTCAGCGCCGTCACCAGAAACTTATTGAAGAAACTCCTTCCCCTGCTTTAACTCCTGAGATCCGCGAAAAGCTCTGCGCAACAGCCGTTAAAGGGGCACAGTCAATAGGATATAAAAGTGCAGGCACAATGGAATTTCTGCTTGACGAAGATGGAAGCTTCTACTTTATGGAAATGAATACCCGTATCCAGGTGGAGCATCCAATCACAGAATATATCACCGGCGTTGACCTTGTAAAAGAGCAGATCGCCGTTGCTGCAGGAAATAAGATCTCTTTCAAGCAGTCCGACATCCAGATAAGCGGTCACTCAATTGAATGCAGAATCAACGCTGAGGATCCTGACAATAATTTCTGTCCCTCTCCCGGTCAGATTAAATCGCTTTACACTCCGGGCGGTCCTGGCATTAGAATTGACAAACATGTCTATTCCGGTTATGTAATTCCTCCATATTACGATTCAATGATCGCAAAGCTGATAACTCACGGCCGCAACAGAGCCGAAGCAATTGTCAGAATGGAGAGAGCACTTGAAGAATTTATTGTTGAAGGGGTAAAAACCACAATTCCGCTCCACAAGAAAATATTAGCATCTGAAAAATTCAGATCAGGTAAATTCTCAACCAAATTTTTGGAAGAGACCAAACTGTAAAGATTTCGAAAAGGAGATACAATTGAAAAAGCTCTTCCTATTCTCTCTCTTAGCCTCATTCTCTCTGCTTTCGGCTGAATCCATCGGCAAAGTAAGCTACTTTGTCGGCAGCGTTAAACTTAAAGGCGGCACTGCCGCTGAATGGAAGGATGCAAAAATCAATCTTCCAGTAACAAGCGGGGATCAGGTTAAGACGGACAAATCGGATCGCCTTGAAATTACACTGCGCGATGGAAGTCTGATCAGAATTTCTGAACTCTCAGAAATCACACTTACAGCACCTAACGGCAAGACAATTGCACCCGCCGTCAAAAAAGGTAAAATCTGGGCCAACATAAAAAAGCTGGGACAGCGCAATTATGATTTCGAAGTAACGAGTTCAACAGCAACAGCTGCTATTCGCGGAACAATATTCAGAATGGATGAACTTGATTCCAGCACAGTTGTTTCGGTTTACGACGGCAAGGTTGCTGTGGGTCCCGGTTCAGATCTCAAGAGCAAGTATAAGGAAAAGGGGCAGTCACTAGAACGCAAAGAGGTCTCAGGACCACAGGAGGTTGCAGGCCCCTACGAAGTTTCACTTATGGACTGGGTCAACATTGTCAAAGGTCAGCGGATAAGCATCAAGCGCGATGGCAAATTTGCGCAGGAAAAAATTGACATGACAAGAGAAATATCTTCTGACGATTGGGTTAAATTCAACATGGAGAGAGATTCCATTGCAGGAATCAAGCACTAAATCATGAAAGAGTCGATTAAAAAAGCATCCATTCTTGTAGAGGCACTTCCATATTTACAGCAGTACCGCAACAAAACCTTTGTTATTAAACTAGGCGGCAGCACAATGGAGGATGACTCCATAGTGACAGGCATACTCCGCGATGCAGTCTTTCTGGAACAGGCAGGCATTCGTGTAATCATCGTCCACGGAGGCGGTAAGGCAATTACTGCGGCAATGAACAAAGCGGGTCTCAAAAGTGAATTCATTGAAGGGCTGAGAGTTACAGACAAGGCTACAATCGGCATTGTTGAAAAGGTTCTTGTTAACGAGATCAATGCAGGTCTAGTTAAGAAGATAAAGAGTCTCGGCGGAACAGCTGTAGGTTTCTCCGCGGCCGATAACGGTGTACTTCACTGTAAAAAAGAGTATGTGATTAAAGAAGAGAACGGCAAAAAAAAGAAGATCGATATCGGCTTTGTCGGACAAATCACCGACATTTACACACACCCGATATACCGTCTGCTTAACGTTGAAAGAATCCCAGTGATTGCTCCGCTTGGACTTGGTGCCGAAGGCATGGTTTACAACATCAACGCCGATGTTGCTGCCTGCGAAATAGCGGGACGACTCAAAGTTGAAAAGCTGATCTTCGTTACCGATGTTGACGGAATCATGAATGGCAAGGAACTCTTAAGTTCGCTTTCAATCGCACAAGTTGAAAAGCTGATGAAAGAGAAGGTAATCACCGGCGGAATGATTCCTAAATCCAAGTCGATGATAAAAGCATTAAAGCGCGGTGTTCAGAAAACTCACATAATCAATGGCAACATTGAACACTCTCTTCTTCTTGAGATCTTTACAGGATCTGGAATCGGTACTGAGCTTTATAAGTGATCCCCTTCGGCTACGCTCAGGGGGCTGGAGGGCTACGCTCAGGGGGCGTAACAATGCTAAGATCGAACCGTGCCCTGAGCGGCTTGCACTGAGCGAAGCCGAAGTGAGTCGAAGGGCACAAAGGAAACTACAAATGAGTACATCAAACATTATTGCTAAAGAACGAAAATACCTACTCCAGAACTACGCCCGACCTGAAGATTTTATTCCAGTAAAAGGCAAAGGCTCATGGCTCACAGATATCAACGGCAAAAAGTATCTTGATTTTGTGAGCGGCATTGCGGTAAACGCATTCGGACACAACTACGCGCCCCTGCTGAAAGCTATAGCCGGCCAGTCAAAAAAATTCATCCATTGTTCCAACCTCTATTTCTACGATGCAATGCTTAAACCGGCAGAAATACTTGTTAAAAAGTCCTGCGCTGATCGCGCTTTTTTCTGCAACAGCGGTACCGAAGCTAACGAGGCGGCAATTAAATTTGCAAGAAGGTTCTGTGTCCGCAAAAAGAGCAAAGAAAAAATTGAGGTCATATCATTCCGCAAAGGTTTTCACGGCAGAACATATGGTGCGCTATCTGCAACAGCTCAGGCCAAATATCAGGAGGATTTCGGTCCGATGCTGCCAGGCTTCACTTACTGCGACTACAACAGCACTGCAGCACTCAAAAAAGCTGTCAGCAATAAAACAGCTGCCATTATGATGGAATTTCTGCAGGGTGAAGGCGGAGGAGAAGGAGCGACACCGGAATTCATTAAAACGCTTCTTGACCTTAAAAAGAAATATGGCTTTCTTCTTATTGCAGATGAAATCCAGAGCGGTCTTGGCCGGACAGGAAAATTTCTATGCCACGAATGGTATGGAGTAAAACCCGATATCATAACACTTGCAAAACCACTAGGCGGCGGTCTCCCGTTAGGCGCAGTTCTATTAACACAGGTAATAGCAGATGAAATTAAACCTGGCGACCACGGTACAACATTTGGCGGAAACCCCGTTGCATGCGCTGCTGCAGAAGTTGTGCTCTCAAAAGTAACAGACAATAAATTCCTGAAAGAGGTTTCTGACAAAGGAAAACTGCTTGTTTCACTTCTCAAAGCAATTAAGTCACCTAAAATTGTCGCAATTAAGGGCCGCGGACTCTGGATTGCCGTAGAACTTAAGGATGGGGCACCAGACGCCATAAATGCTATGCGCAAAAAAGGGCTATTGACAGTCCGCGCAGGAGATCAGTGCATCCGTTTTCTTCCTCCGCTGAATGTTACAGTTTCAGAGATTAAAAAGGCAGTCGCAATTTTTAAATCTGTACTTTAAAAAATGGCTCATTTTCAACGCCTTGACCTATACAATTTCAGAAGTTGGAAATCATATACCTTTGAACCGGCACCAAAGGTCAGCCTGATAACAGGCCCCAACGGCAGCGGAAAGACCAACATACTTGAAGCGCTCTTTTATGCAGTCATGGCAAAATCCTTCCGCCATGCCCGCTTACGCGAAATGGTAACTACAGGCGAAAAAGAGTTCTCAATCAGAATCAAGGCTGAGTCACACGCCAGAACACATGACCTTAAGGTCTCTGGTACCATTGCCGACCACTCTTTCGAACTTGACGGGCACAGGCTGAAATCTGTCGGCGAACTCGTAGGCCGCTTTCCGGTAATGGTCTTCTCACCAGATGACCTCGCAATAGCAGCCGGAGCTCCGGTAGAACGGCGACGCTTTCTAAACATGCTCATATCTCAGTGCAGCTCACACTATTTCCACACACTTCTTAAATACAACCGCACTCTCCACCAACGCAACGCTACCCTTAAACTGCAATCGACGGACAGAGCATATCTATCTGTTTTAACAGAATCCCTGATCATCGATGGTGCTGCAATTAGAAAAGAGCGAAGAGACTTTGTAAAAAGATTGGAACTGCATGGGGCAGGCTGCCTGAAAACTATCAGCGGTGAATCATTAAGCCTTTCCTACCATCCTGGAAATAACAAAAACGGCGATGAAACCGCCCTACTTAAGGAAGAGGCTTCGCTTTGTTCCGTTCAGGAAACCATGGAAAGGACAACTCTTTTCGGTCCCCACACAGATGATTTGAAAATCAGACTGCAGGACAAAGAGGCTCGTAAATTCGGTTCAAGGGGGCAGATCCGCTCTATCGTTCTGGCCTTAAAAATGGGTGGCGTCTCGCTTCTTGAAGAGTCTTCTGGCGAAAAATGCATCCTTCTGCTGGACGACCTCTTTTCAGAACTGGATGATTCCAGAAGTGAAGAACTAATGCATATTCTTCAGGGGGAACGGCAGGCGATAATTGCAATGCCTAAAAGAGCGGAATGGATGCCCCTTTCAGAACCGATTTCCGTGTATAATACAACTGACTGACCGATGTCAATATTCTGTACATTTTTGTGATCCTGTTCAGTTGACTCGCACGTGTATATATAGTTATAGTATTAGAGGACAGTTTTAAAATGGAATCTATTTTAACCTAAAAGAAGGAGTGTATCATGAGAGTAGTCACAGCAGCAGTTTTAGCCCTTGCGCTTATCGTCGCAAATTGCGGAAAACAGGAAATGGCTCCGCCAAAAGATGAATCAGGTATGCCGGCATTCGTGCTCAACCCACCATCTGAGCCAGGTAAGCTCTTTGGAACAGGCATTGCAAAAAAAGCCAGCCCTCAGCTTGCAAAAGATATCGCTGACCTTAATGCAAAAACTGAAATTGCAAAGATTCTCGGACAGAAAATCAGCAACATGACCAAGCAGTTCATGCAGGAAGCTGGTATCAACAGCCCAGAAGCTATCGAATTCTCACAGTCTGTTACAAAATCCGTTACAGACCAGAATCTTGTCGGTGTTGTAATCGACAAACGAGAGTTCATCGGCGGCACAATGTATTCTCTTGCTGTACTCAACCTTACAGACCCCGCTGTTAAAGAGTTTGTAAAAGATCAGGTAAACAAGACAATGGCTTCTAAAGAGGCTCTTTACTCTGAATTCAAAGCAAAACAGGGTTTCGAAGCTCTTGACACAGAACTTGGCAAACTTCAGAACTAATTCATTAGCAGATTAAGAAACGCCCTTTTTAGCTCTTTTTGCGAAAGGGCGTTTTCAATTAAACAAACATACTGGAGGAAGTTTTTTAAATGAAGAAGATTTTGACTATAGTGGCGATTACCGCCCTTTGCAGCTTATCATTCGGACAAGCAAAGAAAAAAGCTGCACCAACACCTGCACCGGCACCCGTAGCAGCAGAACCTGCACCCGCACCAACTCCTGAGCCAACTCCTGTTCCAGCAGCTGAACCAGCTCCTGTTACAACTACATCTAACAATGGTGCAATACTCGAAAGCGCCGAAGCAGCTCAAAACGCCAGCCTCGCAGAAGCAGGCAAATATGAGCGCAAGAGCGTTACTTACATTGACGCTCTTTGGCTGATGGATGAGAAAGCCAAGACAATGACATCTGAGCAGGTTTCATACATGCTCAAGAAAATCAAAGATAGACTCACAATGCCTCGCTTTGACTACAATCCTCTTCCCGAAGCAATTTCAAGTGCTTTCGTTGCAAAAGCTAATCAATCAAGCGAACTCACACTCGACAATATCTCTGCTATAATGGACGAAGTCGTAGTTCCAAAAATTCTTGAGATTGTAGACCTCAACAAAGAACTGCGTGCACAGAATTACACAACTGAAGCACAGAGAAACTCCTTCTACGCTACAAAAGCAAAAGAATATGGTTTTACAGATGTAGAACTTGCAAAGATAATGAACTCTGCCTTCATCTACATTCCACTTGTTTCCGGCTTTTCATACAAAAAAGGCGATTACGAACAGTATCAGTGTAAGATGGGTGTTGTATGGTACAGAATTTCCACAAAAGGCGAAAAGGCCAAAGCCATTAAAGTTGTTGCCGACCTGTCCAGCTCAATGGGCTCTGCAAGAAAGAACCGCGTCTACGCAACAATGGAAGGCCCTGTAACCTCCCCTACATTTGCTTTCCGCTCAATGGTTAAGAATGGTGCAAGAAATACTCTTGCAGCTACACAGGCAATGCCTGAGTTCCGTCTTTCTGGCCAGATTCTTGACAAAGAAGATCGAACCGTAGGTTTTGATCTTGGTAAAAAAGAGGGCATCCGTGTAGATGATAAGTATGACATCTGCGAATTTGAAGAAAAAGAAGATGGATCCATCAAAGAGACAAAAAGCGGCTGGGTTGTAGTTTCCTCTGTTGCTGATACAAACAGCAAGCAGGGCTACAAATCAAATGCATATGTTGTTGCCGGTGAACCGATGACAGGTGCTGTTCTCTCTGAATTCCCAAGACTTAACATTGACGTAGCACTTAAGTTCCGTACATGGGCAAGCGGTACTGTAAAGGTGGATCGTTGGGTTACAGATCCATGGCCTCCACACTCCGTTACTGAAGATTCCTCGACAGGAATGGGTATGGGTATGCAGATAGACGCACGTTACAACATAGGTCGCAGATTCGGCGTTCAGCAGCTCTTCCTCGGCCTTGGCTGGGGCATGGGCAGCGGTGAAACAAACGGCGGTATCGAAGTGTTTGCAATCAAACATTTCCGTTTTATGGGCCGCTTCACAGCTGGTCCGGAAGTTGGTTTCAGCTTAACTGGTCCGGACGGACTCTATTTCGGCGGTGACGTAGGTTATGCTTTAACTCCAAGCATAAAGGCTGAAGGTGGCCTTCGTTATGCAATGAGTAACACAACAAACAATCAGGATGGCATCTCCTTCAATGTTGGTATTGTCTATTCACCAGCATA
>JAEUSG010000183.1 GCA_016788315.1 Fibrobacterota bacterium
GAAAAAGGATGTTTTTATCCCCGCGGGTAGATTTATTCATAAAAAATTCAGAATTGAAGGCGTCACAGTCAGAGGACTTGGAGATCTATCAATTCTGCATGCACCAAATCCAAAGGATGCACAAATAACTCTATGGGGAAAGAACTCAGTTATCCGTGATTTAAAATCGACAGCAAATACAATTGCAAGGGACCCTTTATGGTGCGACAATATCAGAGCTGAACAGGCAGATTCCTTTCTCATTCAGAATGTCACTATTGACGGATGCGATGGCGCAGGTATCATGCTTTATATAGCCTTCAACGGAAAAGTTCTTAACAACCGTGTTTCAAACTCCCTATCGGACGGCATACACACTATGGGAGGGTCAAGAAACATAATAATCGCCGGAAACACTGTCCGCCATTGCGGTGATGATCATATAGCTGTAGTAAGTTATGATACCACTGAGAAGGAAATAGTAAAAAATATTCTGGTACAGGACAATGATGTTGCTGATCAGATTTGGGGTAGAGGAATGAGTGTTGTTGGCGGCATGAATGTAACATTCAGGAGAAACAGGATAAACAGATGCTCTGCAGCAGGATTTATTGTCGCAACTGAAGCTTCTTACACAACTGGTCGTGTTGAGAATATTCTAATAGAGGAAAATGAAATACTAAATTCCAATTATTTACATCCTGAAACTGGCCATTCAGGAATAATGGTTTCAGCTGATAATCAGAACATCAGAAATGTTCTTTTCAGAAACAATAAACTCAGTAATACTCCAGGTCAGGGTATCAGACTAGAAGGCAGCGCTATTCCGGCAAACATTGCATTTGTTAATACAACTATGAGCAATATAACAGGCACTGCATTTGTTTTAACCACCGGAAGCAATATCTATTGCAGCGGAACTACAAAAGATGGATTGGCAATCACTCCACCATGCAACGGTGTTATGAATTATACTGTTACCGGTTCATCGTTGACATATCAAAGCCCGACTACAAATGAGAGTAACAAGAAGATTTCAAAAGATTATGTCAGGCTCTTTACAAGTCAAAACCCATTCACCTCTGGGACAATCATCAACTGCGCTCTGGAAAAGAGCTCTCTTGTAAATTTGTTCATATATGATATTAATGGACGGCTGGTTTCCAAAGTTTTCAGTGGAATGCAGCATAAAGGGACCAAAGAATATTTCTGGAACGTTTCAAACATTAATGCAGGTGTTTTTATAGTGCGCCTTCAAACAGTTGAGCAGTCTATAAGTATGCGGATCAATTTAGTTAAGTAAGTAAACTCTTTATTGTAAGGAGAAAGTTATGAAAAAACAACTTCACTTTATTTTTGTACTTATAATGTCAATCGCGGTATCGTCGGAGACGTTCGAAGAATTTCAGAAAAAACAACGCGAAGGCACTAAAACAGAGCAGCAGTCATTTAAGGATTACGAGAAAAACAGTAAACAGGAATTTTCAGCGTTTGTACGCGAGCAGGAAGCTGCTCTGAAAGCATGGCAAGCAGAGTACAGTGAACCCTCAAAATCAGGTTTAAGATCAATCTCCATCGCACAAAACAGCAGTAACTCTGTTTCGATGCACGATGTCAATTATACAAAAGGGACACTGACTGTAAAAAGCGTAGTGAGCGCTAAAACCAAGCAGGAGGTTGTCCAGGAGGCTGTTAATACAGTTAGAAGTGAAATTTCAAAAGCGGCTAACAGTGCCGATCCCGAAAGTAAAGGTGCAGCTGCTTTAGAAATACCGTTAGAGGAGTTTGGAAAAACAATAAAAGTTAAGCAGGTTGATAAAGGGTTTGTTGCATCTGTGGAAATAGAAAAGCCAATTGCCAAAGTTTTACCGGTTCCGGTAGGAGAGGCTGCAAAACCATCACGACCAATAAGAACTGATTACACCTCACTCATAATTGATGCTAGAGGGTTAAGTGCAAAAGCCTGTCTGATTCCAATGGTCCAATCCGCGTCGGGTAAAGTAGTTTACGGTCCTAAAGAGGTATCTAAAGAGTCGGCTGTAAACGGAATGGCGGTATGGGTTGACAAAATAGAGTCTGCAAAGATCAGTGTAAAAGCCGGTACAGCTCCGCTCCTGGTTAAGGCGGAAAAAGTGAATGAATCGAAAAGGTTTGTTATTGCTGATGACTCAGCAGAGGTTATATCCGCCCTTTCCGGCTCTTCGGTATTGAGAGATTGTAAAGTAATTTTTGTGGTTGACTGATGTTAAAATATCTATTACCCTCTCTCTTATTGCTGGCAAATGCAATTTATCCCTTAAAAGCGGGAGATTTACCGCTGAAAATTGCTGATATTGATCCTGTCGTCGGCGTAGAACTGGAAACTGCAATCAGAAGTGGGTGGGAATCTTCTTTGGTAATTTCACCTAAGTTTGAAAAGGCGATGATTGCTCTTACGGGAAGTGCTGTTTTTAATGGTGAGAAACCGAATTCAATAGTCAAAGTTTTAAAACGGTTTTATGCACTGCTACAAAAAGGTGCTCCAGAAGCAGAAGCTCTCTCTCTGGCCGATATGGCTTTCTCTGATAGGATAAGTGACGATCAATGGTTGAATGGTGCGATAGCTCTGAAGAAAGGAACTGCTGCTAACCTTCCTGAAGCTGTTTTGGTTGAGGTTGTTTCTCACGCAATAAACGAAAA
>JAEUSG010000199.1 GCA_016788315.1 Fibrobacterota bacterium
ATGGCCGGAACTACTTCTTACACAACTCGCAAAATTATCCTGCGAAAGTAAAACTATAAAAGCCTTGAAAGAGCGCTTCATTCAAAAGTAATTTATCTGCGCGATCAAAACTGGAGAGGTGTCAGAGTGGTCGATTGTGCTTGACTCGAAATCAGGTGTGCCGAAAGGCACCGGGGGTTCGAATCCCTCCCTCTCCGTTTTATAAATTAAGCTGTTTTGAAAAAACATATCAAAACAGCTTTTTTATTTCTAACTTGTTAAATATCAGCAGCTTCACTTTGTCTCATTTGTACCCATTGTTGAATGTATCTACCCACCAGTACTTGATATGTTTGGTGCAAATTTGGTGCGTTTGGACTATCTTATTTACAAAGAGAACTAAATTAAAAAGGGGGAGAAAATGGCGTCGTTGTTCAAGAGAAGTGGTATCTGGCATGTTAAATATAAGGACGTTGATGGTAAATGGAAAAATATTAGTTGTGGCGCTAATGCAAAAAGGGCAGATGCAGATGTGGTTAAAGCTAAATATACAGCTTTAGAGTTGAATAGACGACATAAGATGCCAGTTCGTCTAGTGGAAGCAAGTTTAGCTGATATTTTCAAGCAATTTATCGAAAAGGACGTACCCTGCGTAAATAAAACAGAGAGTTCCATTAAGCGAGAAAAAGCAGCACTACAGAACATTCAAGATTACCTGGAGCTGGTACTTATAGACAAAATTAAAGATATAACTTCAAGAGTTGTCGATGAATTCATTGAACATCGAATGAAGACAAAGAAACCGAAAACAGTCTTGGAAGAACTACGTATTTTTAATAAGTTTTTCCGATTTTGCATACGGGAGTGCTTCTGCTTCGAAAATCCTGTTCTAAATATAAAGAGGCCAAAGAAGATAGAGAAAGTCCCAAGATTTTTTAACGAAGATGAACTCAAGAAGATTTTTGGTGCTTCAAATGAGATATATCAAGACATTTTCAAATTCCTTTACTTAACAGGTTTACGTATTGGCGAGCTTTGTAATATGACTTGGGAATGCTACCGTCAGGATGTGAACATCTTTGTTATACCTTTAATGGATGGCAATAAAACTAAACGAGAAACTATTGTCCACCTCAACACACAGGCAACAGAAATACTCGAAAGACGCATGCGACTGACACCGCCTGATTGTAAATTTGTGTTTTTGAATTCCGACGGCAATCAACTGGATAATGATAATATTTACCGTTATCTATTAAAGATTTTAGATACGCTCCAAATAAAAGATGCACATCCACATACTTTCAGACATACAACCGCTAGCCATCTTGTAATGAAAGGGGTGCCTCTTTTTACTGTGAGGGATGTATTACGTCACAAGTCGATGAAAGAGACAGAGATATATGCTCATCTAGCTGAAAAAACAATTCAGGATGCAATGGCAATCTTAGCCGCATAAAATTAAGAAAATTATCATTATTGAACAAAGAAGGGGAGGTCTAAAACCTCCCTCTCTTACTCTATTTCACAACAATAAGCGGCCTACTTACCCTCTTCTTCCCTTCAGCCTCAATCGTAATAAAATATTTCCCCGCTGATATCTCACGTCCAGCTAATCTATTCAAGAAGTACTGCTGCAACCCGCCAGTTTCTTTTGAAAATATCGGACGGCCATTTACGTCATAAAGACTGACCTTAGCCTTCTTATCCGTTACAAACGTAATCCCCTGATTGCCTGATGACATGGGATTTGCAAATGTAGCAATATCAAATGCCGGGGTACTGGAGCTTTCCTCTCTTTTTATCGTATAATAGTACGGCACTACGTTTATTGTATCGCCATCCTGAAAGCAGCTCAAAACGGTGTCTGTCTCGGTTACAGAGGTATCCGTTGCCTTAAGCCACATTGATGCATCGTCGAAGCTGGTAAACAACCCGCAACTGTACTTACCAGGAATATGACCTGTTGTAAGAGTTATTAGCGATATGCAAAGAATAGGAAAGGCGGTATCTCCAACTGTAGTATCCTTCTCCGTCAAAGTAAAGCTAGCTGGCCCTGAGAAGGTAACAAACCGCCTATCCTGTTTACCGAACATATCCTTCAATGCAAGATCTAAATCCGGCTTTCTGGTCGCCTCTACAGCATCTTTCCGATAGGCTTCATAAATCATGCGAAATAATAGACTGTCCGATATGTCACCTATCGTTCTGTCGCCCTTGCGTCCTTCTGCGGCTATAACAGAGTCGGCATATTTGCGTATGGCAGGACTACTGATGAGTGACTGGTACGTTTGCACGTTTTTCTGGTCTATCAATACATATGAAATTGAGCGTACATCAAAACCGGAAGGTAGCAACGGAGCTATTATTAACGAATCACGATGCAGGTTATGCTCATATGGCTTCTTTGGATAGTAAAAGACAGAACCGAATGCAACAACCTCAAAGTCATGCTGTGTTTGTATTGCTCCTTTAGGATATATACCAAAAGTGACAAGGGAAGCAAGGGGAATGGGTCTACAGCTGAACAGCAGCAATAATGGTATGAATAGAAATAATTTACGCATAGAGTACTCCTTCCGTCTTAAAATACTTTTATTTCGTCAATGGTACATTGAACTTTTTAGACACCTTCTGCTGAATGTATACCCTCATCCTATCAGTTCTATCAAGCGCCCAGTACAGCTCTTCCTTGTAGAGGTGTTCAAATGCACGAACCGTAGAGACTACAATCGAATCATCTTCAATTCCTATGCTGGCCCATGATAATTTGCAGTTTATATCCAGCAGCTCGCGGTAAAAGGCTTCCATGTTCGCGGTTGGCAGTTTAACCGGAAAGGCTTGTATCAGCACTTCCATCAGTTTTGAGAACTCCAGATGCAAGCAGAAGATGTAAATCGGGTCACCGGACATAGGGCTTTGCAAGATGTAGCAGTTCTCCATTTCTTTTTCTTCACTGCCACGGACAAAATCAATCCCTTCAACGAAGCCAGCTGAACAGAGGTATGTTTTAATTAGAGCCAGCGCCTCTTCAACGGTCTGAGGGCTGGTTGCCATAATATCAGATACGTTATTCATAGGGATCCTCCCATTTAAAGAGTTTATTTATCACGGATGTAATTGGAGTTACTGTTAAGAATGCTAACAGCATCGCCACGAAATAGATTAGCGGAGAAACAATAACAGTAGCGAGAAATTTTAGAATAGGCTGGCAATCAAAAACGGAGAGCAGTCTAAGTTTAAAGGTGGATAGCTTATAGTTGTAAACGGCACTTGCACCAGTTAGGAGTACTGCTACAAGTTTGTCAAAGAATTCGCGCATCAGACCTCCTTTCACAATAATAATAGCGAGGTAATGCGACAGTAGCTGTCGTATGAATGATTATTTGTCGAGACTATCCCGCCAGCCGTCAACCTCATCCTTATCCATATTGTTAAAGAACCAACTGGAGTTATCTCTGTGCTCAATCGGCTTTTCATCTTCAGGGATTTCGTCTTCTGTGTCCTCTGGTTCAGGAGTTTGGCGTGTTGACGGGTCGCCTATGGCTTTAAGAAAGCGCTTAAAAACACCTTTGGGTATGTGTTGGTTGTCCATAAGTATTAGGTAACGAGGTTGAAGATTTTACTGAACATTGTCAGAAGTATAACTATCATAACCTCCTTGATAGTTATACCAGGAAAAACATCATTTTATCAAACCTGTAATATGTACTTAAGCTCCTTCTTGATTTCTTTTTCTGCCTTTCCTGTGAATGGACGTAATAATAGCGGGACTTTGGCCTCTATATCCACGCTTTCCGATGATACAACCATCTCGCCCTCTACTCCTTTGTAAGAGAAAGAGAGTGTTGAACCTTTCCATTTTGTTGACATACCAGAAATAGAATATTCCTTTTTCAATTCAGATATGCGGGTTTTAATCCTTTTTGCTGCATCTGATTCAGACAACTTGTGGCGAATTGAAATTTGCATAGTTATTCTTCCTCACTACAAAACAGGCTATTTGCTGCAGATGCTATGGCTTTTGTGGATGATGCATCAATAAAAGCGGAAATTAAGCCTGCTATAACTGGAATAGCCTTAATTAAATTTACTATTCCCTTTGTACCAAATTTGGTTACAAGACGCATACCAACCTGTTGATTTATTTTGATAATTAGCTTTCCACTGATTTTGTTGATAATGTTTTTGGCCGTTTTTTTCCCTACCTGAACACCAATTGATTTTAGTACTTCTGTCATACCTCCACCAAGTAGAGCGAGAAATGCTGAAGTTTTTACTTTGTCACTTTTCGGATCATGCCCATGAATTATTGCAATTGCAACCACCATTCTGATTTGCAGATATATAACGCTTCCAATGTTGGCAGGAATAGTAATAGGTAGGGTAATAAGACCACCCAAGCCGGTCACAAAACCTACACTTGCACATTTTGTTGTTTGCCAATTTACTAGAGAGTTGACCGCCTTATCTTTGTCTCCCTTTGCCTCTTTGAGATACTGTTTTGCAAGTTCCTCTGCTGATTCAAGCCGTAAATCACCCTTTATTTGAAATCCAGATATTGACTTTTGATATGCCCAATCCAACGCATTCATCATGGTTTCTTTACTTACTAGTGACATTCCACTGCTCCTTTGCAATTGTAATATTTAAAAAAAGTGCGACTATATGGTCGCACTTAACTTCTTTATGAAGCTCCATTTCTCTTTTATTGCAGGTGTCTTGAATCGCTCCGGAATCTTACCCATATGCTTCACGTAATACATAAAGGTCTCGCAAAAATCTTCGGCTGAACTTGTTGCCGCATATTCCGAGACAAACAATTCCGGATCGTAATCATAGGACACTTTAGATGAATACGTCGATTTGAAAGCTGCTTTATATTCTTTGGTCTTTACCTGTTTTGAAAACACATCAGCAACTGCATGGCCGTATTCGTGTCGAACCACATCTGCTAATGATGCATATGGATATCCTGAAAAGAATTTCTCTTTAAGTTTTGAAAGGGATATTCGTGGTATGCAAATGAAACCTCTCTTGCCATCCCATTTGTAGCCATAAGCTGTGCTGACCGGAATCAGGTAAACGTCAACAGCAGCAATAGCTTCAGTGTAGAAGTTCAGTTTCTCTAGCTGTGTCTGCACTTTTGCAAGCGCCCTATTGAGTTGTGTAATTGATGTCATGTTTACTTCAAGAGTGTACGTTTGCGATAATTCCTACCATCAAACTCTACATACACCCCATTCCTCTGTACACCCTCAACTCTTCTTCCACTTACATCAAACAATGCAATTGGCTTGCCGAAAGCAGTGGGCTTCTTTGCTATGTTAAGCTCGGTGGAAGATGCTGGTGGCAATGTGACATTAACTCTAAATGAGTCGCTGGTAGGACGCTTGACAGACCATTCTATTTTGGATAACCTCATCTCTCCAAAGACCGGATTATCAAACGTTCCATTGTTAAATGCCGATGAGTCTTCTACAAATACAACGTAAGGACTAACACCTTTAGGGAGTGTGCTAAAATCATTTTCCGTTCTTTTGAAGAAAACTGATACGGTACATGTAAATGTTTGACCGCTTTTTAATACAATTCTTTTTCCATAAGAGCTGTATATAGTAGCAACCGTATCAGCACTATGAAATGTAGCTCCGTCCGCATAGTTATATTTTGCTTTTGTTAAACGTTTAGAAGGACTGTTCAATCTAAAAACACAAGAATCAGTTGACCCTACGATTAATTTGGCGTAATATTTAAGTTCCCATTTTTTTGTAACATACACATCATACACAGTTGTTGAATGGCGATATTTTACACTATCTACTTTTACGCTGATAACTGTTTCGGTTGTACTGACTGGAAGTTCTGCACATATTAGTGCAGCCAAAAGTAATAATAACTTAATCATTTGTATCCTCCTTTAATTTGTTACAGATTTTACAGACACCTTGATTGTCGAACAGATGTCTTTTGTCGGAGCCGTTACCGAAGACATTGTTAGACCAGTGTGATGGCCTGAAAAATACCCAACGTAAATCATTGAAGAAGGTTGACAGAAAACGGCAGAAATTTCCTATGGGTTTGAATGCTGACATGGTGCCCCCTTGCCAGCTCTGGGTACCAAAAAGCCCCCAGAGCAATCGCTAAATGGTGGTCACCACAACCGTTCCCAACCTTGACCTTACGGCGCAAGTGCGACTGCACTGAGAGCCATATCATACGATAGGCTCACTTACGCCATGGGTCAAAATCAATAAAGGCCGGGGATAGTGGCCGCTTTTGTCAACGGGTTATCCCCTAAAAGCCGGGAACAGTTGTGGTTACAGAAAAGATATTTATTACACGGTTGTTAAGCAATACAATAATTGATACATGCGAAAGTTTCACATATACCAATAATGGTTCAAATATAACAGGGCAAGAGGCATCGTAATACCAATTGCCCTGTCTGCCAGTCGCACTTGCACCGTTTTTAAACGCTATGCAGCCTGACTATATCGCTGTTCATATTCACGTATTCTAAGCGGCATCAGAAGAAACTTGGTTTCATCCCGACCCTCAATAACAATAGCCTGAAGTGAACCATTCTTCTTGATTCGAATAGAATCACCTTCTGTATCCTGCAAAATTCTCATCAGAAACTTTCCGTTTAGACCGAAGTCCTCGAACGATGTCTTACAGAATACCGCTATCGTCTGTGGAATGGCATGCCCATTCTTAGCTGACATGGGAGCGATGCTTAGCCGACCATTCCGGAGCTTGAACACCAGCCCATGCTTTTTCTCTTCAGCCTGTGACAGTGCCGCATGAACAGCAGTCATTAGTTGCTGTTTGCTTAACTGCATGAGGTGAGTGAATGATTTCGGTATACAGGCGGTCATGTCCGGATAGGCTTCTGTAACGATAGGCTCAGGATATTTCTGACCGTTTACCAGTATATGCTTCCTGTCCTGTGACAGTTTAATGCTTCTTACTGTTGTGTGTTTCACGTTCTTGAACAGGCTGGCTGGAATGACAACATTATCGAACGGGACATCCACTTTAGCCATAAGTGCCCTGTGTCCGTCACAACCGAAGAGTGTTTTATCCTTAACGTAAATGTTCCGTAAAGCTACCCGTGTTGAACTTGGGTCTGCGTAACGCAAGGCTTTATAACCCATCTGAAAGAAGTGGGCGATA
>JAEUSG010000445.1 GCA_016788315.1 Fibrobacterota bacterium
GTTGTAGAAGTAGAAGTTATCAACGCATTTCCACCGACAAAAGTTCCTCCGTCCTGGTTAAAGCCGTTTGAACCAATTGCTATGGTACGAGTCAAATTCTGGGTTACAGTGCCATTATATCCTGGACGAATCCGTAATCCGGAGCATGTGGCATTTGTATTTATAAAACAGGGCAAATCAGAAGTATTATCAAAAACAACTATATCCGAGGCTCCTGGTACTCCGCTCGGTCCCCAATTCGCTGCAGTATTCCAGTTGCTGTCAGAGCCCGGAGTTCCCAACCAGGTTTTGTAGGTAACACAAGCTCCCGTGAAGGTGATTCCGCTGTTGTTACCATTATCGGTACAGCTATAAACGGTAAGAGCCGTTCCTGACATGTATGAAATCGCCACATCCTGTATCTGAAACAAACCTGTTCCTGTTACTGTTCTGGCAGATGCAGCAGTCAAAGTTATACCGTCGGCATCTCCGCAGCCGATAGCTGTTCCATCAAGTCGCAGATATCCATTGTTCGTTAACGTGCCACCTAACGTAATGGTACCAGAAGTATTGTTAATCCAATCACCTGTTGTACCTATGGTCACCGAACCGGCAGTTACCGATTGCGCCTGCTGTATAAAACTTCCCGAGGTAATATTAAAAGCTCCGTCAACATCAAGAGCATACGACATAAGACGCAGGGAACCAACACCAGTCTTTGCAATTGTAAGATTTTGAAAGTCTTGATCTACAGTTGTTCCACCTGTAGAGAGAGTACATATCGAGGCCCCATTAAAAGTAAATGTACCAGCACCTGATACAAATATACCATTATTGACAAAATTACCTCCAATAGATACGTCGTAGCCGTTCGCATTGAATACGGTAGAGCCTCCAGCTGCAACTGTAAAATTACCACTTAACGAAATATTCGAACTTAGAACAACCTGATGTCCTCCAGCGGAGTAAAAACGCATATTTTTGAAAGTCATTCCAGATGCATTGATATAACGTGCATAAGAATCACCTTGTCTTGTCTCTATAGTCGAATTTCCGGCATCAACAGTACCTGAAGCATGGATCCAGTATCTGGCAAATGCTATTGAGTCAGACAAGTATAGCGTTCCACCGCTCTTAGCAATTACAACACTTGGGGCACCATGCGCTTGATAACCAGAACCTGTACTACCGTAGAAATACTGGTTACCCGAACCGATAAACTGGATAATACCGTCGTGATATTCATTACCAGACAATAAACTGACATTCCCATGTGATCTCAATGTATCACCTTTAAGTTGACCACTTACAAAAGTCAGATTATTTCTTAAAACTGTAGGATCATTTAAAGACAATGCATGCGATGATTTGCTGATAAGGATGTTATAAAACTCATTTCCACTGCTTCGCAAGTAGTTGGTTCCCGTTCCGCTATTTGCATAAACGCAACCAGTACTATCAACAAAGGTGCCACCATTAATATCAAGAGAGGCTGTCCCTCCGGAAAGGAATATCGTATCGACACCGCAATTTAGTGTTCCATCCTGTAACAACATTTTATTGCCAGCTGTTGCGGAATTAATTTCCAGTCTGGCTCTCATATAGATGGTTCCTTTATACCCAGTACGTACTTCCATATGCCGTACTGACACAGAGGCAGCCACTACACAATTCTTACTGCTCGTACCATCAAAAATAGCAGTATCCCCCGCCCCTGGAGCCGCGCCACCAGCCCAGTTTGCACCGTCAGACCAGTTATTTGTAGTTCCCCTTCCAGTCCATGTCATTCTTGGGACGGTGTCATTAAAAACAATAGCATGTAAAGTGGTATCGGCAGCTTCATACCAGACAACAGGGATTGAATCGTTCTTTGCATAAATATATCGCGGAGTGGAAATTGCATCTTTTGTTCTTGACGAAAAAGCTTCCGCATCGGTCGATTTCATATAAGACCAAGAAGCACCTTTGTCTCTAGTTCTAATGCAATGGATGATATTAAAGCTGTCCTGATAAACCATATAAAAAGTATCTATACTGGCTGTATCAAGCAGCAGCTTCACAGCAGACAATGCATACTGTGCACCTTGAACTTTAAAAGTGTCAACTTTCGTAGAAAGACTTTCAGCCTCTGCTTTATACTTGGTATGATGTAAATAACCAGTGGTCCTGCCTCGCCAAAGAAAGTGAACCGTATCCTTTGCATCAGTGGAAGCAAACGCATGCGCATCGCTAAAATTATCGCTATAATTTGTGTACATTGTAAATATTTTTGATGCTGTAGCTGGTCCAAACTTTCTGGATCGTAGTGGGTTTGACCAAGGATCAGCAAATGTTACTGCGTCACCGTTACCAAAAGGTGCAAGAGTCACATTGTATCCATCTGATGACGGTCTAAGGGTATCGTGTGTCCATGAAACATCTGAACTGGGATACAAATCAGCAGAAAGAAGACGGTGTCTTACACATGTGGTGTAATTCCGACTTGCAAGAATCATTATTCTGTTATCTTTTGTAACATGAATACTTGGATATGCTATAATGGAGTCATCAGAGCCATGATTATACCATATTACCTTGTGTTTCTGAATTACTGCAATTGAACCTGTTGAAGGATTTAGCGAGGCTCTGGCATACCATGTAGTGTCAAGATGTGAATTATAGTGGTGACCTCTGTAAACAAAATGTATGGTATCACGCGCTCTGTCTATCCACATATCCATTCCACGCGGTCTGGTTTCATAATTGTCAACATGCGACGCAATAAGCACTGTATCATTTGCAGCAATAGAATCAGCTAAACCTTGAAGAGTAGGTGAAGTAACAATTGTATAAAAATTTGAAACAGCAGTGGAATGCTTA
>JAEUSG010000362.1 GCA_016788315.1 Fibrobacterota bacterium
TCAATATCCTTTCCTAAAGCAACTATACGCTGCTCCTGGCGAATCACAGTAAAGGAGCTGCCGGCGACGTCAACAATCATTAAAAGTGCGTTGTGAGTACCGAGATCAATAACAGCAACACGCATATTACTCCTTCCAGCCGCTTTCGCCGATTAACGGCACGAATGCACAGTCGTAACTATTCTTGACAATAGGCTTTCCATTGACTTTCTGAATAAGCTTCAGTGTCTGTACAGATCGGCTGCCAACCGGTGCGACCATCAACCCTCCCTCAGCAAGCTGATCCAGCAGCGATGGAGGCATTTCCGGTGCACCTGCTGTTACTATAATCCTGTCAAAAGGAGCATTTTCAGGCCATCCGAGTGTTCCATCCCCGGTTTTCTGAGTAACACGATATCCTGCGTTTTTAAGATTCTCAGCGGCCAGTTCAGCTAATTCAGGAATTCTTTCTATTGAATAAACATTATCGCATAGCACTGCAAGCACTGCCGCCTGATAACCGCATCCAGTGCCGATTTCAAGAACCTTATGCTGTTTTTCTATCTTGAGCATTTCTGACATAAGTGCAACCATATGCGGCTGTGAAATGGTCTGACCGCGTAAAAGCGGCAGGGCGTTATCGGAGTATGACTGGGACTGCATCCCTTTGTCAACGAAAAGATGGCGTGGCACTTCAAGCATAGCTTTAATCACCAATTCATTCTTCACTCCCCGCTTTAATATCTGATTTCGAACCATGTTCTGACGTGCTATTTTGTAGTCCACAGGTACCTCAGTATTGCACGGATAAATGCAGTTGTATCATAAAAATGGCGGATGTGACTTACACCGCCGTTATAGATTGTCTTTATAGGAACGTGACCTATCGAACATTTTTTCTTTCCTGCAGCATGAAGCAGCAGTTCAGTTTCAAACTGAAAGCCCTTAAAATGAGGTTTGAAACCTTCAAGAGTGGAAAGTTTAACTTTTCTGTAACCGGATTGGCTGTCGCGAACTCTTTTACCAATTGCGAAGGAGCAGATTAAGCTTGTCAGTGTGTTTGATACTATTCTGGCTAAAGGCATAGTGCCAAATTTAAATTCCCTGTAGCCTATTGTGAGGTCGCTTTCAGAAAGCAGCATAGCAGGTAAATCAATTGGTGAATGCTGACCATCCGCATCAATAGTTATAACATGCGTAAAACCCTTTTCTGATGCCCATCGAAAACCTGTCAGAAGCGCCTCGCCCTTACCTCTATTTACTTCATGTGTGACACATTCAACCCCTGAATCAATAGCTGTTTTCCTGGTATTGTCTTTAGAACCGTCGTCGACAACCAGAACCGGACATTGTTTTACAACCTCAGGAAGCAACACTTTTAAAGGTTCTGCAGCATTGTAGGCAGGTATTAGTACTAGAGTATTCATTAATTTGTGAGAAATATAGTTTATTGATAACTGTTGTTTTCCGGATAAGGAGCAGAATATTTTGAACAGATGATATCTGCTGGAAAAGATATAACCCTTATTTTTACCACCCGAATACTGCGCCTCTTTTCTTACGGCCTGCTGTCGGTTGTTCTTGCCTTTTATCTCGTTGAAGTCGGCCTTAAAACAGCTGAGGTCGGCCTGATATTTACCCTTACATTAGCAGGCGATGCCGCAATAACGCTCTGGCTTACAACAATTGCCGACCGTGTAGGCAGAAGAAAGATGCTGATTCTGGGTGCATTTTTGATGTTCGCAGCAGGTGCAGTCTTCTTGATGACAAAGAATCCTGTTTTTCTCACTCTAGCTGCAATTATTGGTGTTATAAGTCCAAGCGGTAATGAAATCGGCCCATTCCTTGCAATAGAGCAGGCT
>JAEUSG010000451.1 GCA_016788315.1 Fibrobacterota bacterium
GCGCTCCAGTTGAAGAGATTCCTGTTGCAGCGACTACAGAAGATAAAATTGAAACCATTGTAAATCCGATAATAAAAGCAATTGGCGAGCTTAAAGAAGCTGTTTCGAATATGGGTGCAGACAGTTCTGCTAATGTAAAAGCAATTAAAGCAGAAACGGTTCAGGTTCAGAGAGCTGAAACTGCCCACGGATTTGCACGCCCGACCTCAGACAAAGCTGTAATGCAGCAGATAACAACTAAATTTCAGCTTATACAGGCGCAGCATGGATCTGAAATAAGAATGCAGTTGAAGCCTGAACATTTAGGTTCTGTAAAGATAAGTCTTGAAATTCAGCAGGATACAGTTGTGGCCCGTCTTCAAGTAGACAGCGATCGTGTAAAGCATATTGTAGAGACTAATCTTCAGCAGCTGCGCGATACACTGGCTGAACAGGGTCTTAAAATGGAGAAATGTGAAGTTTCCGTGAACAACGGCAGCAACGATTTCTTCAAAAGAGAGCTTTCAGAAAATGGCAGAAGGATAAGAGGAAAGATTAGGCAGGAAATCGGCGGCGGAGAAGGCAGTGAAGCGGGCGAAGGTAAAGGCAAAGTTGATTCTGGTCGCGGTCTGGGTTACAGTACCGTGGCTTTTGTCGGATAATAGGTAAGGAGTATAATTATGTCAACAACAACACCAACAACAGAGACAGTTTATTCAGGTAAGGATTATCTTGCATCATTGAACAAGAAACCTGAGGCTGAAAGACTTGCCAGTAAACTTAGCGGTAATGGTCTTAGCAGTGTTGATGCTGATAAGCTTACAGCTTCAAGAGCGAAAAACGATTTGTTTGATACAACAGGCAATCAGCTTGGAAAAGATGACTTTCTTATGCTTCTTACAACACAGCTTAAATATCAGGATCCTCTTGAACCGGTTTCCAATGAAGATTATATAGCGCAGTTGGCACAGTTTACCTCTCTTGAGAATTCAACCAACATGACAAAATCTCTGGAAGATATGAATGAAAATTTCCATAAGAGTCTTACAGTTCAGCAGGAATCGGCAAAGGCATTGCAGCTTGCAACAGAGTCAATAGATACAAATATAAAGAATCAGAGTGTAGCTCAGCTTGCTACGAATAACGCTGTTATGGCCGGAATAGTTGGAAAAGATGTTCGAGTAAATGTTAACAAAGTAGTTATGCAGTATGAGAATGGTGCTATGCCCGAAAAGAGGCTCTTCTTCAAAACGGATATCCCGGCTGAAGATGTTGAAATAACAATCAAGAACAGCAAAGGTGAAACGGTTAGAAACCTGAGGAGTTCCACTCTGTCTGCAGCCAGCAATGATGCGTTTGAACCGTACGGAGCATTCTCAAAGAAATGGGATGGTTTGGATAATAAGGGAAATCAACTTCCTCCAGACACTTATTCGCTTTCTATTTCTGCAAAATCATCTGGAAAAAGTGTTGGTGCCAATATTTTTGAACAGGGTGCAGTTGGCGGGGTGGATTATTCAGCAGACGGAATGATGGTTCAAATAAAATGTAAAGATTGGGATAGGAGCACTGCTGCTAAAGAAATATTCAATAACACAACAGTGCCGGTAGGTTTGATTGCATCTGTATTAGAACACACTGAAACTAAAAACTAAAAATAACAAAGAAGGAGGATTCCATGATCCGGTCGTTATACTCTGCTATAAGCGGTCTAAGAAACCACCAGGTTCGCCTCGACGTCATCGGTAACAACATTGCTAACGTAAACACAACCGGCTTTAAGTCCGGTAGAGTGACCTTCGAGGAATCGATGGCCCAGCTTCTTAAGGGATCTTCCCGTCCACCCGGATTCCAGGGCGGTACAAACCCTATCCAGGTTGGTCTTGGAATGTCAGTAGGCAGTATTGACACGATCACAACACAGGGAAACCTTGAATCAACAGGTCAGATTACCGACCTTGCTATTGAAGGAACAAGCTATTTCGTTGTAAGTAACGGAAACGGCAACTTCTATACAAGAAACGGTGCATTCCAGTTTGATTCAACAGGTCGCATGGTTCTTCCTACAAACGGCTTTGTACTTCAGGGCAAAATGGCTGCTGAAGATGGTACATTCCCGGTTGGAACAACTACCGGTGATATCACTATTCCGTTCTCTTCACAGGCTCCTGCAAAAGAGTCCACAGAGGTAAAATATCAGGGAAACCTGAACTCAGACAGTGAAGCTCTTGGTACTATCGTTTACACACAATCTTTTTATCACAGAGCCAATGAGTTCAATACCCTTGGTCTTGGCGGGGCAAGCGTTAACGATAATAATTTTGGTGCTTTTGCCGCTGGGTCTTCGGCTCATGCTGCTGCAGCTCTTACATTTGCTGATATAGCTACAGATCAGGGCGTCCTTGATTCCACTCCTCTTACCGGCTTGCACAACTCAAAAGGTGAGAGCCTTCTGATTAAAACCGGCGATGTTATGAAGGTAACTGCTACAATCAATGATGGTGTGAATGATGAGACAATCACAGCCAGTTTTGAAGTTATCGAAGATCCTTTACAGGCTGGAATTGTAGGCGGTTCTACTACTGACTATCGCGTTAATACTGTTCAGCAAATGTTGCTTTCGATGGAGCATTTTCTTACCGGAACAGCATGGCGCGGAGGTGCAGGATCAAATGCAGCTGATGCTCATGTTGCTATTATGCCCGATGGGCAGGTCCGTGTAGCTAACGGTGCGGGCAGTACCCAGTCTATCAGAAACCTTACAGTTAGCAGCGACAGACCTATTTCCAGAACATATATTAGCAGTGCATTCTCTTTCCAGTCTGATATAGCTGTAGGTTCTTTCTCTGACAGCTCAAGCAGATTGTTAAGGCCAGCCATGTCAACGGATAATCTTTTCAATCCAATGACATATGATAATGCCGGTGTAAGCTTAAGCGGCGCGCCTACTGCCCAGATCTTTACTTCCAAGGGTGACCTTATCGACCTTGAACAGGGCGACAAACTTCAGATATCAGCACTGATTGGCGACGTTTCAAGAAATGCATCAACTCTCCAAACAGATGTGGGAACAGATGTGGGTACAAGTACTACTATGCAGCAGATACTGACCTATATTCAGGACACATTGAACCTTCCAGAACGTGATGGTACAATTGCTAATAACCTCTCCGTTTCTGTAAATGAAGTCGGTACAGATGATGACCTTATTCCTGAGGGTTCTATTGTAGTAAGAGGTCAGCCTGAGACTGCATTCGGAATTAACAATCTCTCAGCTCTTGCCACAAACAATAATCCTACAACTGCTGCTCCATCTGCTTTCAACAGCAATATGGTCGTAACTCAGCTGCAGGCAGCAAGAGATACAGGTGTTGTTGATACTTCGATTGAAGTGTATGATGAGTCGGGTGCTGCTCACACTCTGACTATCAGATTCACTCACACTGGCCAAAAACAGCCTGCTGTATGGAACTGGGAAATAAACACAAATAATGGTGAAGAGATTCTTCAGGGCAGAACCGGTCAGATTACATTTGGTACAGATGGTTCACCATCAAGTTTCGTTTTCAGCGATAGCGGT
>JAEUSG010000403.1 GCA_016788315.1 Fibrobacterota bacterium
TCAATAGTCCCGGCGGTCTTGTCACAGCGGGTCTTGCAATCTACGACACTATTCAATTTGTTAAGCCAAATGTAACTACTATTTGTATGGGACAGGCTGCCAGCATGGGAGCAATCCTGCTTGCAGCAGGTACAAAGGGTAAACGTTATGCTCTTCCAAATTCAAGAATAATGATACATCAGCCTATCGGCGGAATCGGTGGACAGGCTTCGGATATTCAGATTCACGCGAAGGAAATCATAAAAATCAAGGAACGGCTGAATTCAATTCTTTCAAAACATACAGGTCAGACTCCGGAGAAAATACAGAAGGATTCAGACAGAAATTTTTATATGACTGCTGAAGAGGCTCTTGAATATGGTTTGATTGATGAGATCATCAGAGGAAAGGACAGCCGTAAATAAGATGGCTAGACCGACTAAAAACATCTGTTCGTTTTGTCACAGAGGAGCTGTTGATGTCCGCAAAATGGTCACAGGGATAGATGCAAATATCTGTGACCGATGTGTGGATATGTGCAATGAGATTATCCGTAAAGATGATAAGGCTGCAAATGGCACACCTGAAGCAGTAGTCAGTGGTTCAGGTATGGGGGCATTGCCCAAACCTTCAGCAATAAAGGCAGAACTAGATCAGTATGTAATTGGTCAGGAAGATGCTAAACGATATCTCTCTGTTCTTGTTTACAACCACTATAAGCGGATCTCGTTTCCAGCAAAACCTGGTGAAGTCGAGATTGAAAAATCAAATGTACTTCTTCTCGGTCCAACCGGTTCAGGAAAAACTCTTCTTGCACAGACTCTTGCCAGATATCTCAAGGTTCCCTTTACAATAGCTGATGCCACAGTTCTTACTGAGGCCGGCTATGTAGGCGAAGATGTTGAGAATATTCTTGTCAGGCTGCTGCAGAGTGCTAATTATGATGTAGCTGCTACAGAGCGCGGAATTGTTTATCTTGATGAGATAGATAAAATTACACGAAAATCAGCTAACGCATCAATAACCCGAGATGTTTCAGGCGAGGGTGTTCAGCAGGGACTTCTGAAGATCCTTGAGGGCACTGTAGCTTCTGTACCTCCAAAGGGTGGCAGAAAACATCCGGAACAGGCGCTGGTTCAGATAAATACAAAAAACATCCTCTTTATATGCGGCGGCGCGTTTGAAGGAATCGAAGATGTTATTGCACGTCGCACTGGTAAAGGACGCATGGGCTTCAATCCAGACGAAAAGCTTGGTAAAATAAGGGATCGAAATCGCCTTCTTATGATGTCTGAACCGGAAGATCTAATCCAGTTCGGCCTTATTCCAGAACTTGTAGGAAGGTTGCCGGTTATTGCGCCGCTTCAGGAACTTGACAGAGAGGCGCTGAAATCAATTCTCATCCAACCTAAGAATGCACTAGTAAAGCAGTACAAACGGTTGATGGAAATGGATAATGTCGAGCTCATTATAACGGATTGCGCTCTTGACGGAATAGTTGAATATGCAATAGATAAAAGAACAGGCGCCAGAGGGCTTAGACTCGTTATCGAAAAGATAATGTCAAGGATTGCATACGATATACCAAATATGCCTGATGTAATTTCTGTCGAAATAAACGGTGCTGTTATACGAGGAGAGCAGGAGCCTATCTTCAAAAAACGTGAACCTCTAGCCAAAGCATCGTGAGGTCTCTTTTTGACTGAAACAAAACTGCAGGTACTTCGGAGTTCAAGTTCCGGAAACTGCACAGCAATCTGGAGCGGGCAGGAGGCGCTGTTTGTTGACGCCGGTGTTCCTCGAAGACTTCTTGATGAGTTCATTGCAGATAACGCGCTTAAACCGAGAGCTCTGCTCGTAACGCACGCGCATGCCGACCACCTTACAAATCCAGCAGTCAACTTTTTTAAAGACCATTCAGCTCCTGTTTATATGGGACGAGAGGATATGGTTAAGGCTTTCTGTAAATATATTCCGGCAATTAGAAAACATCGAGAAACTGTTCGTATTTTCAGCGGTCCATTCAGTGCAGGCAGTTACCACATTGTTCCGTTTGAATTAGACCATGATTCAATCGGAGGCTGCTTTGGATACAATATCAGGATTAATGGTAAAACTGTTGTTGTTGCAACCGACCTTGTCAATACGCCATTAGACCTTGTAAAGCACTTTAAAGGAGCAGACACAGTTGTTTTTGAATCAAACCATGATGTTGAAATGCTTCAGCTGAGCGGCAGACCGGAATATTTAAAAACACGAATACGTGAAAAGGGCCATCTCTCTAACGAGAAGAGTGCATCTTTTCTTGCCGGAGCTATTAAGAATTCTCCATCATCTCCGAAGCACATATTCCTTGCTCATATAAGCCATGAGTGTAACACACACGCAAAAGCGTTGTCGGTGCATAATAACGTACTGCTACCGCTTTGTGACGGGAATACTGAACTCCATCTTACTCACAGGGATCGCTTTTCAGATATTGTAGTTCTGTGACCAGTTCTGCAATGTAATCTAAAATTACATGCCGTAACGATACAGCTTAATTCTGCTGTTCTCTTTTGTTAAGAGCCACGGAACCTCTTTGCCGGAAACAGCAACGGCAATTGACAACACAACGCTCTCTGTAAAACCGCTCTTTTCAAGCTGCCGCCAGCTGTCTCCAGGCCCGCCTGAGTATAGAACAGTGCCTTTGCTGCCGTTGAGTCTGTCGCTGAAAGAAAAGAAGGTGTTTGCGGCTGATGGGTTCAGGGATAGGGTAAATGATAGTGCATCACCGGATTCAATAGCTGATGCGGCATCAGTGAAAACTGATTCATTCATCTGTTTACGCTTAAAATAGGCATAACCTCCGCTGGATTTGTCAACGTATGCTAACTGTATCTCGTTTGAGGCCCGGAGCGAAATTGTGGAAATCGTTCCTGTAGATGCTGTGAATAACGAATCAGTTTTAGTCCAACGACCGGTATCTGAATTAAAAATGTGCATTTTACCGGATGTTGCAATTGCTGCAGTGTAAATCCGGCTGTCGTTTGATACTGCAATTGCCGTGGCAGTAACTGCCTGTGTTAATGGTATTGTTGTGTCAACTGCAAAGCTGGATGTAGTTGTGCTGTATGCAAGTAACGATAGTTTTCCGTTTCTCGAACCATCTGAAAATGCAATGCAGGGTTTGCCGATTGCTGTAAAGCTTATTGAAATGGCACTGGCAGCTCCTGAGCCTGCACCTGTTGCTATTACAGACCAGTTTGTCCCGTTATATTTCCAAATAGTTATTCTGTTAGACTGGGTGTTATCCCTGAACGCAAGGTAGATTGTGTCGTTTGAAGCTGCTATTGCGTATGATGTTGCATTTGAAGGTGTGGTTCCTATGCTGTCAAAACCTGTACTGTTCTTTCTTAGTATACTAACAGAATTACCTTTTGAAGAGTCAATATACGCTAAATATGGAAATGAGTCTGTTAGGGTTCTGAATAGTATAGAAGGGGCGTCGCCGCTTCCCGGTAAAGAGTCGGTTTTTTTCCATTCCTGTGAGCCGCCGGTAATTGGAGGTGTTCCGTTTCCTGTTGTTAGAGCCGAATCCGGATGGAGACAGCTGTATGATGCGTATTCCGGTGATATCCCGGCAACTGTAAATCCTGCAATGTTGTATGCTGAAAAAGTGCTGTAGCAGCTGTCCTTTCCGCTATACAAAATTTGCTTGAGAGGTGCAGATTTCCAAATGTCATCTGCAGACGAAGCTATAAAACCATTCGTCCATATTGCTCCATTGGGTCTATATCGATCAAGTATAGGATCCATGTATACATAGCGGGCTACAGAGGTGTATGTTATTCTGTCATATTGATCTATGAATGCAGCAATAATCCAGTTAATGCCTGGATTGACTTTGACATATCCATTGACAAAATAATCGCCATCTTTTTCAAGTGTTTT
>JAEUSG010000415.1 GCA_016788315.1 Fibrobacterota bacterium
CACCCTCCGGGATTGAATTATCTTTTGCGGCTAGTTTAAAAGTCCAGATTTGTGAACCGATAGCAGAGTAATTAATGTGGGCATTGAGTTCGCGGGCATAATGCAGGTTAGTTCCCAGGTGACCCGCTGAAGGCGGTGTACCTACGGTTGATGTAAGAGCCCTCCAACCGTAGTTTTCGTTTAGATCCAGCGTATACATTGCCCCGCCATCCCCGCGCAGATAGATGTGTTTACTGCTGTTCTCATCGTAACTTACCGCATCGGTACCGCCATACCAGGCGAAGGTAGTTGACGGTTTACCTGCAAAATCAGCTTTTTTCATCTTGTTTTCGCCGAGAGTAAAGAGGTAGGTGTCTGTATCATTACCTGCTATGACAAGTGTCCGTTTGCGCAAATCATAAGATGCACTCTGGTAATCTATCCGTGGAATAGTTCCACTATCGCCAAAGAGTATGTATCTGTTGAAATGGTAACTGTATGCCTGAATACGTAAACCGATTGTTGTGCTGAACAGCATAAGACCGTAATCACGTGCATAACCGAAATTTATGGTGTAACCGCGAAAGAAATAATCATTCATAGACATAAGATCTCTGGGCAGGGGACGCATGTCGTACCACTGTTCCGTATGTGGATTCCAGGCCCACATATTTCGCTCTTCAGCATTCAATTCCACAGCAGTACCAGCAGTATTGATTATTCCGTATCCGCTTTTAACCCGGTGCGAACCGCCGTAAAAGAGCACTCTGTTTGCTCCTTCATCATATATTCCTTTACCACCGCACCTTTTGGGTGGTCGAAGCCATGGATAAGTTGGTGAGAATCCGGTGCCGGATGTGAAAGAAAATTTCCATGTTTGATTGGTTTGAAGAGGCTCTGACCAGTCGGTCGATAATAATGGCAATCCAAGATGACCTGAATGAAGATGGATCTGCTGCAAAGGGTTAATCCATGGGGTAATATTTTCATAACAGCGGACAGCTTCGTTTGGAACGTTAACTGTATGCTGTTTGATCCAGGATAGAGGTTGCTGTACATCGGGAAGCTGTGCACTTAAAATAGAGAAGGCGACAATAATAGAAAGAAGAATTTTCATTTTACCTCATCTGATTAATAACTAATATTTAATATATAATAAAGGAGATTTATGGCAGTAAGAATTTTAGCAACATCTATGCTCTATGGAAACGCAGTTTTTGAACTCGCAGAAAAACTGCCTGAACTTAAGCTTGTAGAATTCCGTTCTGCGGAGTGGGAGAGGCTTCTCCCGGAAGCAGAAGCACTTATCATTACCCTAAATAATGTTTTTACATCTGAAGATATTTTGAAAGCGAAAAAGCTTAAAGCAATTGGAACATTTTCCGTAGGCGTTAATCATCTGCCTTTAAAGCTTTGTGAAGAGAAAAACATTAAAATTGTCAATACTCCTGGAGTTTTGACTGATGCCACGGCTGATATTTCTCTTGCTTTGCTTCTAGCTGTCGCGAGACGTATTGTCGAGGCAGATGAACTTGTGCGGAATGGAGAGTGGAAAGGTTGGACTCCTGGATTTATGCTTGGAACAGAACTTTCAGGAAAAGTTTGCGGCATAATGGGTTCCGGCCCCATCGGTCAGGCGGTTGCACGACGTGTACACGCGTTGGGTATGAAGGTTGTATTTTGGGATAGGGAAGGAAGCGGCAAACCTGTAGATTTCGGTTATGATGTTGCTGAACGGCTCCCTCTTGATGCACTCCTTAAAATTTCAAATGTGCTTTCATTAAACTGTCCTTTGACTGAGCAGACAAAATGTTTGCTGAGTAAAGTTAAACTG
>JAEUSG010000425.1 GCA_016788315.1 Fibrobacterota bacterium
GCAATAGGCCAAACAGACAAATCAACAGCGGATGGTTCCATAACTGGATGACAGATGTATCTGTAATCTTAAGGTTTCTAGCCCGCTCAATACTCACCTTGTTACTCCAGCCCGGTTGTGAGACATCATCTATGACCTTGCCACCGCTCTCATCTGCCAGTGCCTTTAAAAAATCGTGATCACTATCCTCAATCGTATACTCTGCTGATGGCAACACCTCCAGGAATTGAGCATCTGAACCTGCAGTTATCAGGTAGACTCCAGGCTTAAGAAGAGGCATCATGATTGTTTCAGTACTGCCATCAAAAGGGGCAACACTCTTTCTGAAGTAAACCTTACCATTTCCATCTGCCAATTTTAGTTCCACGCTGTTTTTTCGTCCGCCAGTTCGCTTAAGCTTCAGTCCCCAGCTTTCACCGTGACGTATACCAGCCGGCAGATCGGTAATCTCAAGTTCGTTTACCGATGGATCCTTAACAAGCCAGCGTATAAGCCTCCGCACTGTTTCAAGATAGGCACGATTACCATATCCTGCATCGACACCGCTGAAGTTTAGTCCCCACAAGCCATCTCCTGCAACCGCAGCTGTTCGTCCCTTTCCATACTCAGAAAGCGTAAGATATGGTTCACCTTTATCAGTTTCCAGAAGTGTAATGGTATTCTTTTTCAGTGGGCCGATGCCGTTGTATCCTTCGACCGGTACCTTTGATAGTTCAACAAGATTTTCTGTAATAGGGTGAATCAGGCCAGCTGAAGTATGACGAAGCGAGAATTTTCTCTGCTGATTTGAGGCTGGCTGCTGAGTAAGGGAGAAAGGCATCATATCATCAACAGCGGTTTTGTAATAACCTCCCTCTGTAAAGGCAAGGTCACCGCCCAGCATAAGGAATGCGCCGCCCTTTTGCACATACTTGGCAACATTATCAAGGTAGTGATCCGGAAAAAACTGACGGGAGCTGAAGTTCTGAAAAATAACAGCATCAAATGAATTCAAATCTTTGTTAAAAAGGTCATTGTATGGAAATTCGATAAGCGATAATTCCTCATTAGGTACATTTACAACATCAGAACCAGTTCTCATGATATAAAATGAGACAAGATCGACACCTGGGTCACGCTTAAGTGCAGAACGAAGAAAACGCAAGTCCCATGAAGGACGGCCGGCAATGTGCATAACACGAATTCTGTCGCGCACCGCCTTAAAGGCAAACGAGGCACTATTATTGGCACGTACATTCTCATATTCCATTACAGGAACTGTTATCGCACAAACTTTGAGCCCCGCTCTGTCCGGTGTAATTGAGAGCGAAACGCTGTTTTCGCTGAAACCCTTTTTAAGCTTCACATCAGCCGAGGCCATAAGTTCCCCGCCGGAATGAACTCTAACAGGAACAGTTACCGTTTGCGGTACAGTTGCTCTGACAATCACCTTTATTTCAAACCTGCTCTTTACATAGGCAAAATCGTCAGCATTCACCTCTTTTATATCAAGATCAAATCTGTTTTGTCCGGCAGAACTTGATATAGGATATACCGTCGGCGGTGATAAAAGGCCCTGATTAAACAAA
>JAEUSG010000430.1 GCA_016788315.1 Fibrobacterota bacterium
GAATCATTTGACGAATGGACAACAACCAATGGAACAGCAATTACAGCCTCCTTTGAAGGTACAGTAAATTCAAAGGCTATTGCACCTAACCATGAAAACCTTCTTCTTTGGGAAGAAGGGAATAATTTCCATTATGACAAAAATGTAATAGCTGTCTGCGCTTATTGGTACACAGGTACGCTTCCTGCTGCAACTCTCACTGATTTTGATATCACTTTTAACGGCAGGGATTTCGAATGGTCATCGTCTGGCGAAGCGGGCAAAATGGATGTGAAAAGTATCGCAGTTCATGAAATCGGCCATGCCTTAGGCGTAGCTCATAGCGACATCAACGCAGCAGTCATGTATCCTTATGCAACAATTGGCAGCACATCCAAGAGAACACTTTTTTCAGACGATAGCATCGCCATTGTCAAGCTTTACCCTAGAACCACTCTGAACAACCATGCACCTGTAATCACAAGTTCACCAATAACTGAAGCCATTGCCGGAATGCGGTATTCATATGATGTAAACGCAACCGATGCAGATGGAGACACAATCAAATACAAATTAATAACATTTCCTCTTAATATGAGAATCGACTCATTAACTGGTGTAATAACATGGTGGCCTAAATTCCTAGATCTCGGAAAACACAATGTCGTAGTCGAAGCAAAAGACAAATTCGGCGCCTTTGCAAGACAGACTTTCACAGTAACAGTAGGTGATCTTGTAATATCAATGCGCGACACATCAATCGGCTATGCCGATACTTTATACTATCCTGTCTACATTACTTCTATGGATGGCTATGGAATTGTCGCAGGTAATGTCGAAGTTGGATTCAGCAGTACAAAGATGACAGTGCTTGACATTGACACAATAGGTTCAGTTATTGCCGGGACTAATTATGCCAAAAACATTTCAAACGATACTGTAAAATTCGCATTTGCTGCATCTCTGCCATACAGCGGAGACGGCATTCTATTCAGAATGAAAGTTCTTGTAAATAAGGAGTATTGCGGTGAACCTCTTGCAATGACTTTCAAAAAGGTGCTGTTTAATGATGGCAATCCTGTTGCAACCGCTAAAGTAGGTACAATCTATATGGCTTGCGGTGCAGGCGGCGGAAACTGCTCATACAACATAACCGGGCAAATATATTATGAAGCCAACAGACGAGGTGTATCTGGTGTTAAGGTGCGTGGGCCATTCGGCGACAGTGCTATTTCAAATGGCGACGGATACTACGAACTTCTTAATCAACCGCGGACAAGCCTGCCTTGTACTTTAAAAGTAGCAAAAGATTCCGGAGATGTAAGAAAAGGAGTTAGCGCCTTTGATGCCTCGCTGATTCTCAGAAATGTCGTAGGTATAGTACCATTCAATACCTATGCCCGCCAGCCTAAATGTGCTGATGTTAACACAAATACACTAATTACAGCCTACGACGCAGCCCTTATATTGCGTTACATTGTCGGACTCAATGATATTACACAAATTGGCCACTGGATAATGACTCCTGCCAAAACGGTTCTGCCAAATTTGCTTAAGCACACACATGGGATTAATTTTGATGCAGCAATGATTGGTGATGTCAGCGGTAATTGGAATGATGCAAACTCCGAAATGCCCAAAACATTAACAGGCGGCACTGTTTCATCTCTTTCATATTCATCACTTCTTGATACTATAAGCAATTCGAAAGATTCAATCCTGACAGAAATAAGCAGAATAAGTTTTGCCTCGAAAGGAATATCCGGTGCCTATTCAGGTGAATTCGAACTTGGTTTTGACACTTCTATGTACAAGGTTATTTCTGTAACCCCTTCAATGAAACTTAACGGTTTCACAACAGCCCACAACATAAGAAATGGAAAACTTTGCGTCGCTTTCGCCGGAACTAATCCTATTTCAGGTGATGAGCTCCTTTTTGATATCTCACTTGCAGCAAAACCGGGAAAACTGGTTGAAACAGATCCATCACTATCAGTAACCGGAGTGAGATTTAACGAAACTTCTTCAAGCGCCATTAAGGTGGAGGGTACAAGAGGGGCGAAAACAATTGCATACGGAACCCTTTCTGCTGACCCTAACCCATTCAACCCTAAAACGGTCCTTACATTCAACATGCCACGTCGTTCGGAGGTAACAATTACTATCCATGATGTTGCCGGCAGATATGTCGCCACACTTCTAAACGGTGTCTGCAATGGAGGGACACAGAGAGTTATTTGGAACGGTAAGGATTCCAGAGGAAACGTTTTGGGAGCGGGAATATACTTCGCTTCAATGAAGACAGCCGGAGGGGTAAAAACTATGGCAAAACTGCTTTTGGTAAAATGAGTGCTTTTTTATTGACTGTGCCGGCACATAGGATGTATATTCACTAGTCTTTCTAATGTAAAATATTATCACGGGAGCAGTTTGTGAAGACGAAGATACTTCAGCCTACAGATGCCGGCCGCTCATGGCGAATAGTTGACGCAGAAGGCGTTGCACTCGGCCGTTTAGCCTCAAAAGTGGCTTCAATCCTCATGGGAAAAGACAAAACAGAATTTTCTCCGCATCAGGATTGGGGCGATTACGTTATCGTTGTAAACGCAAAAAAGGTTCGTGTAACCGGCCGTAAAGCTGAAGTTAAAACGTACTTTTCACATAGCGGTTATGTCGGAAACGCTAAACTTGTGCCTTATAAAACCATGCTGGCTAAAAAGCCTACAGAAATCATCAAACACGCTGTGCATGGCATGATTCAGTGCAAAGGTCCTCTTGGTAGAGCTATAAACAAGAAGCTTTTTGTCTATCCTGAGGCAGAGCATCCGCATGTTGCTCAAAAACCTGCAGTGTGCAAAGTATAACAAGTTCATTAATATAAGTCCCTTTAGAAGGAGTCAGTTCGCTTGGCAAAAAAAGAAATTCGCGCAGTAGGTCGACGCAAGACTTCAGTCGCACGCGTCAGAATGGTTCCTGGAAATGAACCAATCAAGGTAAACGGCCGCAGTATGATGGAATATTTCTGCAACGAACGCTACAAGTTCGATGCTGAAACACCTCTCCGAATTACAGAAAAGGTCGGAAGCTATTCAATCGATATTACTCTCGATGGTGGCGGTCTTACAGGCCAGGCTGCAGCTGCACGTCTTGGCATAGCCCGCGCTCTTTGCATAGCTGACAGTACCCTTCGCACAGTCCTGAAAAAGGAAGGCATGCTTACACGTGACGCCCGCGAGGTTGAACGTCAGAAGTACGGCCAAAAAGGTGCCAGGGCCCACTACCAGTTCTCTAAACGCTAATAAGTGTCTCGTATTTATAACAATAACAAGCACACAGCAGGTAAAGACGGCCATCCTGGTTCTGTCGGCGTAAATAACGACCGGCAGTGATGGCGGTCTGCTGTGGGTGAACAAACCAAAAGGAGTCAAAGTATCATGTCAGAAGTAACACTCAAAGAACTGCTCGAATCAGGCGCACATTTCGGACATCAGACAAGCCGCTGGAACCCAAAGATGAAGCCGTACATTCTTACGGCTAAAAATGGCGTTCACCTTGTTAACCTCAAAGAGACTATCGAATGCATCAAAGCAGCTGAAAAACTTACAGCTTCAGTTGTAGCTAACGGTGGAAGCGTACTCTTTGTTGGAACTAAAGCCCAGGCAAAAGACGTTGTTAGAGAATCAGCCGAAGAGTGCCGCCACTACTACATAAATACAAGATGGCTGGGCGGAATGCTCACAAACTTCGCAACTGTCCGTAAGTCAATCAAGCGCGTTGAAGAGATCGACCGCATGGAATCTGACGGAACTTTCAAAGTTCTTCCTAAAAAAGAAGTGAATATTCTTAAAAAGAAAAGAGAAAAGATTCTTGCAGTACTCTCCGGTGTTAGAGAGATGAAAGAACTTCCTGGCCTTATGGTCGTTATCGACATCATCAAGGAAAAGATCGCCATTGACGAAGCCAAGAGACTCAACATTCCGGTAATCGCACTTGTCGACACAAACGGTGACCCTACAACTGTAACCTGCCCAATACCTGCCAACGATGATTCTCTTAAGACAATCAGCATTGTTCTAAAATCACTTGCTAAAGTTGTTCTTTCAACACCGGTAACGGCTGTTAAGAGAGATCCAAAAGGCGAAGGATCTGATGGCCGCAAGCGCATTGTAAAACGCACAGTTGTTAAAAAGATAATCAAGAAGAAGGTACTTAAGTCAACTGGCGCAACAGTTTCAGAGACTTCCGAAGCAGTTGAAACAGCAGCAGAATAATAAACGTTAAGCAATATTTTAAGAGGTTCAATATGGCAGAAATGAATGCAGCAATAGTTAAAGAGCTCCGCGACAAAAGTGGCGCAGGAATGATGCAGTGTAAAAAAGCGCTCATCGAGTGCAATGGCGATATGGAAGCGGCAATGGACTACCTTCGTAAACAGGGTCAGGTTGCTGCCGGCAAAAGAGCAGATCGTGTTGCAAAAGAGGGTAAAGTAGGCTGCCATGTCGGTGCCGACAGCGCAGTTATGGTTGAATTGAATTCTGAAACAGACTTTGTATCAAGAAACGACGATTTCGGTCTCTTTTTGAATGATCTTATAAAAGTGGCCGCAGAGGCAAAACCAGCTTCTCTGGAAGCGTTTGAGGCGACAACCTCCCCCGTTTTTGGTAATAGATCAGTAAAAGATGTAGTTACAGAAAAGATTGCTGTTATCGGTGAAAACATTGGCATACGCCGTGTTTCAGTTATGGAAAAGACAGCCGGAACAAAGATTTTCTCGTACATACACATGGGTGGCAAAATCGGTATTCTGCTTAGACTTAAAGCAGAAAACGCTGCGGCTCTTGAATCACCTGAAGCTTCTGAACTAGGTAAAGATGTATGCCTGCACGTTTGTGCTCTTGCACCTTTAGCAATAGATTCAACCGGAATTTCTTCAACAGTAGTTGAAAAAGAGAGAGCAATCTATCGTGATATTGCAATTCAGGAAGGCAAGCCTGAAAAAATTCTCGACAAAATTGTGCAGGGTAAAGTTGACAAGTTCTACAAGGACAACTGTCTTCTTGACCAGCTATTTGTTAAGGATCCGGAAAAGACAGTCCGAGACGTTATTGCGGCTGCAGCAAAAACTCTTGGTACAACCATAACTGTTGATTCCTTCATCCGCTTTCAGCTTGGTGCAGCTTCTCAAGAGTAATAAGTTGAAACTCAAGTACAAAAGAATCCTATTGAAGATATCCGGCGAAGCCCTGATGGGAGATCAGGGCTTCGGCATTTCTCCTGCAATGATTGAACATGTTTCTGCAGAGGTTCTTACGCTCTGTAATGTGGGCTGCGAAGTCGGCATAGTCATCGGCGGAGGCAATATTTTCAGAGGTCTGAAGGTAAGCGAATCATCAGGAATTGATCGGGTTACCGGCGACCATATGGGCATGCTGGCAACCGTAATGAATTCACTCGCTATGCAGGATGCACTTGAAAAAAAGGGTGTCTCTACACGCGTAATGAGCGCTATTAAAATGGATCAGATTGCTGAGCCGTTCATCCGCAGAAGAGCTATGCGTCACCTTGAAAAGGGTCGTGTAGTAATTATGGCAGCCGGCACGGGAAACCCCTATTTTACTACAGACACAGCAGGTGTTCTGCGTGCTATAGAAATCAAAGCTGACATAATCATAAAAGCGACAAAAGTTGATGGTGTATACGATTCCGATCCAAAGAAAAACTCTGCCGCTGTCAAATTCGATTTTATCACTTATGATAATGTATTGACACGTCATTTAAAAGTAATGGATGCAACAGCTGTTACTTTATGCTCTGAAAATAATCTCCCGATACTAGTGCTCAACATATTTGAAAAAGAAAATCTTCTTAAAGCTGTCCGCGGTGAATCTATCGGTACACTTGTTGCTGTTTCCTGATATCTAACTTACAATCAGTTGTTTGTGCATCGCTTTTGAGTCTATATTAATCCAATATGATAAAGTCTCTTATCTTTCTTTTAGCCGTTATGAGTTCTGTTTTCTCACAGGAAAACATAGCTGTGTTAGACCTTGATGCTGATGGTGTCACAGCCTCTGAAGCAAAAACTCTTACCAATAAACTGCGAGGTGAACTGATCAATACTGGTCAATTTACAGTAATTGAGCGCGGTGAGATGGATAACATACTTAAAGAGCAGGGGTTTCAAAGTACCGGCTGCACTTCTCAGGAATGCGCAGTTGAAATGGGCCAGCTTCTAGGTGTTGAAAAGATGATTGCAGGAGGTATCGGCAAAGTTGGTAACATCTATCTAATATCCCTTAGAATTATAGACGTGCGCAAGGGCACAATTCTTAAAAATGTTGACGAAGAGGTTGAAGGTGACATTGCAGCCGTCCTGCGCACAGGACTTTACAATTCAGCACGAAAGATTGCCGGCCTGAATGCTGACAAAAGCTACAATGCAACACCAGTTGTACCAGAGCCTTCAATAACTCCACCACAAGCAGCCATTACCAGAAGAACCGTTGAAACAGCACCTCATATAGAGGCTGCACAGCCAAAAAGAATCGAAAATTCTAGAAGACTACTGACATTTGATGTAGGTTCAAATAGTTATGTAGGGAAAAAATTCAGCTGGAATGAAGAAGCTCGCTTCAATGACACATATTCAGATATTGAATGGAAAAGTGGAATCCATTTAGGCATAAGAGTATCGATGAAGAACATTTACTTTAAACCTGAAGGACAAAGCTCATTCATGATCGGCTGTGGAGACCTTGGCCTTTCTTACGAAAGAAACACTACTACAGAACAGATACTATCAGTTTACGACAGTAATGGTGCCTTAACTGACTTCTACCCAGCAACTGACAGCACCCTAATCTATAACAGGGTCACGTTATATGATAACATAACTGTCGCATATCGTATAGTAGCCAAGCCAGTGGAAATAGAACCTTATGCAGGGGTTGGACTAACTGTTGATTTTGGGGTTCTTAGCGGTGAACTCATAGAAACTAAAATTGAATCCAGCCTGTTAAAACTTGTTCCCCGCCTATCTATTCCGTTAGGCCTAAGATTTTATATGGGTAAGGTCTTTTTGGGATTTGAATATGCATTTACAACTGGCGTTTTACGAACTGCTACAGACCCTGAATGGAACAGTCTTACAAAGACATATATCAACGGAGACCTCTCTTTTGAAGAGGCTTCTGTTTGGGCTTTTCAACTTGGGTTTATTGTAGGAAACTGATACTACTTCCGAACCAAAAGACCAACACAGACATTTCCATCGTTTGAGTCTGACACGTGACGAATTTCCGCAGTGAAACCGTTTTTCAATACAACTGAATCGCAATCACGAACACTTAATTCAGTGCATTTTCCTGAAACAATATTACCAGCCAATGGACTCTCTCTCTTAATTGCAACAGAGATACCTTCAGCACTTATGTCACGCAGCAATGCAGATACTTTGTCACCATTAAAATCTGACGTAAGAGCAACGTTGAAAGCGACAGCAAATCGAGGATGCTTTCGCCTCTCCTGACCGGTCTGTGCCTTAGTTTCACGAAAGAGCTTTTCAACTTCAGACTTTGCAAATCTGAAGTTTCCACCTGGCGTTTTGATGGGTTTCAATTGTTTTTTCTTTACCCATAGAAAAACTGTTGAATGGTCAACGTTGAATAATTTTGCAATCTCTGATGATTTAAGGTAAGATTTATGGCTATTCAAAATTGCTGCTATTTCGTTCATATTGTGGAAAAAAAGTAATAAACAAAATTAGCCAATGCAACTAAATAAATGTCATAATATCATATAAAACAATAAGATATAGATAACTAGCACTTTAGAACATTTAAATCGATTGTTGCGACTTCATTGAGTTTTATGTTGAAATTTGAAACACCAAAACACATAAAAATTAAAAACGTGTGATCAATATCACATTTTTGTTGACTTTCAATCTCAATAGGAGTAGATATCTGAGAGGGGGGTACTTAAGCGCTTAATACAATAATGCTCCTGTCGCATGGTTCACATTAGTGCTAATGCTCTATCGCTTTCTCAGGGCGCTTATTTATCTTTCCCTTTTGAATTGGAGGCGCCAAATGGAAAAAACTAAAACTCTCTTAACAGCTGCATTGATCTCTCTGTTTGTAATGCCTGTTATTCTATTTTCTCAAAGCGATACTGCAGCCCGTATATGGGTAAGCAGATCAATCAGCACAGACACTGTTTTTTACGAAGGTGCGCCTGCCAATTCAAGAACAACCGTAAACTTAAAAGCATGGGCAAGTGGAGAATCAACTTTTGTTGGTTTGCCAATTGACGTAGCAATAATTACCGACAACAGCACCTCCATGCAAGAACCGACTTCACGACCACGTAACCCGGGCGATCGTAATTGGTTAACACCTAATAGAATACAAGGAACGTTTAATGCTTCTGTCAATTTTGTTGACTCCTTTATGAATCTTAATGACAGAATTGCTCATCTCCGTTTCGGCGGTTTTGTAGTTACCCCGCAAACTTTTACGGGAAATTTCGTAGCTGCTAAGGCAAGAATGGACTCAACAATTAATGGAAGAGGTTCATTTGTAAATGGCAGATGGACTGCTGATGGAACTGCTGTGTGGGACGGTATTTTAGCAGGAATCAGATATGTCTTAGCCAACAAACGCCCCAACATCACATCTGTAATTATTGCACTTACTGATGGAGAAGACAACCAATCAAGAACTACGCCAAACAACATAATACGTGTACTGGATTCCATACGGGTGGCCCTAGGTCCAACAGCGATTAGGGTCTTTACTATTAATCTTGGAACAAACAGCAATTCTACACCGATGAGAAATATTGCAGCAGCCGGAGGAGGATCTTGGGCTTATTCTGCAACGGGAACAGATCTGGATGCAATTTTTCAAGGAATTGGTCAGCGGCTTTCTGACGTCGTAGGTCGTAGCATTACCCCCGGTGCGCCTGTATTGATTGATGTTCTAGGGCCGGCAATACATTATGTTCCTGGTTCTTTCACATACCGTTCAGGCCTTGGCTTTGTAAGACCCTCATTCACAATTGACACTGTTAACGGGTTTACCAGACTCTCATTTGGTGCCGATACAATAAGGCTTGAGCAATTCCTTGACATTCAGTATCAGATTACCGCTGAAATGGCCAAGCCTGATATATTCAGGGATTCTCTAATGCGAACAAACAATACGTTTGGAGATGCTGCCAATTACTCCATAGTTCAGTACCGTAACATTAAGGACACAATCATATCAAGGCCAATTGAACGCAACTGGATAAATGTCAGAAGCGGAATTGGAGGGCTCTTTTTGTCCGAGTCACTTACAACAATTGTACCAGCATCTCCAACAAAACTTATTCCACTGATTTACTCATTCTCAACTTCAGCCACTTATCCATCCAGAACCTTCTATGCTTTGCTTCAGCAGCTTGCATCAAACTCTGTTAAGCTGTCTGCTGTTAATTCACAATGGTATTTTCAGCCAAATGCAGGATGGACTGCGCCAATGTACAACGGGGTATCAGCCTCGTCCAGAGATGTAGGCATTACAGTTCCATTCGATTATTCTGACAATGATACTTTATCAATAAGTTTCAGCCACAGAAACACACAATATGGCGACTATCTTGTCTTTTCGGCATCAGACTCCTCTTCACCTGAACAGATAGTCTCCATAGGAATAGACAACGACACGAATACTGCTGGTTTTATTGATCCTCCCCGAATAGTAATTACAGGGAATAGAACTCAGCTTAATGCAATATCCCTGCCACTATTTGCCCGTTCTCTTTCCAACAGAAACAGCGTTCTACCAATCACCGCCACCTGGAGTACCGAGCAATTTGGACTCTCTGCATCCTACCTTAACACTGTCTTTCAGGGAAACCACTCACAAAGAACACTTTCGCCTAATCTCCCGGTTACGAATTTCTCGCAAAGCGACTCTGGAATAATACGAATTACAGGTCAGGGACTCTCATTTGATCTTAAGCTTGTCATAAAAGACACAACAAACTATGACACCTCGGATGTTCTTGTCCTTTACGATTCTCTATATGGAAATTACTCACCATACATTGAGGCAGCATTTCCCATTCAGTCAGCCAGAAACTACCTGAATGCAAATCTTGGCGATACACTTAGACTCTACGCGCTCCGGTTCGATTCTAATGGCACGGTAATGAAGT
>JAEUSG010000459.1 GCA_016788315.1 Fibrobacterota bacterium
GTTTATGAAGAAGAAAGCGTCCTTCACTTTAAAGGTGGTCACGTCTCTCTTATTCGAAAGGAACTCGTCGCTCTCACTGGAAATCATACCCATGCAGTTATCTTGAATCAGCTCTTGTATTGGACTCAGAAGACGAAGGACTTCTCCCTGATGTTAGGGGAAGAAAAGAATAGGGCAAGAGCAACAGGGGACTTCCCTCAAAAGGATAGCACACAATATGGATGGATATATAAGACGGCGAATGATCTTGTTGAAGAAACCATGCTTCATATTGATCGAACTACTCTTCGTCGTTACTTAAAGCTCTTAGTCAAGCAAAAATGGCTTTTTGAAAGATCTAATCCGCAGAACAAGTGGAACAAGACAATTCAATACCGCGTCAATGTACAAAAGATCCAAGAAGATCTTATGACTCTTGGCCTCAGCCTTTCAGAAATTCCTTTATCAGGATTAGAAAAAGTCAATTTTAAAGGTGCGCAAGAGGTGAATAGGCCTAAGGAGCACTCTAACGTGTATCTTCTACCTTTAAAATCGAGAATTGCATCTTCGGAGGAGCAACCTTGTGGTGATCCCCTCTGGAAACCCGCAGAAACCTCGAATTGGCAAATTGCCCGTTCGAATGAGCAAATTGCCCGTTCGAATGAGCAAAACGCCCGTTCGAATGGTCATAATGCCCACTCGAGTGGGCAGATTGCCCATTCTAAGACAGAGAATACAACAGAGATTACAAACAGAGAACACACACAGAGAACGCGCGCGCGAGAGAATTCTGATAAAAGTTTTTTTGATGAAGTTCTGGAGATTTGGAACGCTTGTGTGGGCCAGGAGGGATTACCCACCACCAATCTAACCGATGAGCGGCGACGACGCATCTATTCCCTTTTTCCTTTGTATTTTGAGAGTGACTTGACCCAATGGCAGCAATTTTGCGAGCGCGTTTCTTGCTCACCTTTCTTGATGGGTCAAGGACCTCGAAAATGGCGCGTGAGCCTGGATTGGGTTCTCGTTGAGGAGAACTTGATTAAGGTTTTGGAAGGGAACTTTGATGATCCTGAAGATCTTGAGCAAAAAC
>JAEUSG010000462.1 GCA_016788315.1 Fibrobacterota bacterium
CAACTTTACCAGGTGCAGTGTACTGCTTGAGTGCTTCATTCATGTAATAATTTTTTCGGATGAAAATATTGCTCTCATGTTTGAGGTTTTCTGCCCCATGAATTCTGTATTCGCCATTTTTATCATAATATGGACCGGCCATTCCGCCTACAGTTTCGTTATTTGTTTCCGTGTTGAATGTGTCTAATACTCTGTCAAGATAATATTTCTCTGTTATTATCTCATCATCATCAATACCAACAACAAGGCTGGCGCCGCAAAGAAAGGGGAGTAGCAGCTGAACATTTCTTATGTTGCCGTATGAGTTCAGGTTAAGCTCAAGTTCAGGAAAGTATTTTTTTAGTATTCCGAGATTTGATGGAGAGGCAAGATAGATGTCGAACTTGGAGGTGAAGCGTTTTATCAAAGACTCTACCTTGCTGTGTACCTGATTGTTTATCGATTCATGTGCAGCTGCTGCAACGACAACAATCTTGAAATTTCCTTCAATTTTTTCGAGTGATTCAAATAGCCGTTCTATCGTTCCGTTTTCATCAAGAGGCGTAGGATGGTCGAAGATTACAGTTTCTTCGCCGGGAGTTGTTGACGGGTGCGTCCAATAGGTTGGAATTGCAATCCAGATGTTTTTTTTCATTATCTTTTCACCTTATTTTATAAATGTTAATCTGCCTGATGCGCAGTTTGTTCCGTTGTCTGCTTTATAGAAGTAGAAGCCGTTTTTTACAAGCGCCCCATTACTGTCTCTGCCATTCCAGTTGTATAGTCTCATCTCTCCGTGTATAGACGATGATTTAAGTCTATTTATAAGTTTTCCATCGACACTGAAAATAGAGAGCGTTACAGATCTGCTGTCAGAGGTTTTTACGGAGATAAAAGCAGTTTCTGAAAATGGGTTTGGTGAAGCGGTAACAGTTAATGATTTATTCGTTAGCAGTCCAGTGTTTGAAGTTGCACCAAGAGTGGGAATTGTAAGATACTGTTCTGCTTCAGCTTTCCAGTTGAAACAGAGAATCTGATTGTTTGTGCCATCGCCAATGTACATGCCTTTATCTGTGGTTTGAACAAGTGCACCGGTACCTATCTTTACAGAATCTTTAAGAAATTCTCTGTTATGCAGTTTGAATAGAAGATTCTTGTTTTCGTCAAGGCAGATATAGCTGTTTTCAAATACGTTTGGAAATGTGATTTTGCTAAATCTGTCAACATCGAATCGTGGTGCGAAGCAGTGGCATGCAGACCGTACTGCGTAACTGAAAGAGGTCTGAATGGAGTAACCGTAATACATCCATTCGTGTCCTTTCATGTCAATACGTACAGTTGGATTGCCCATTGTGTAGCTGCCTGTAGTATTGTAATATGCTGTGCCCCCTGCAGGAGAGAATTTAACAAGTGAACCATACCATTTATCTGCATATGAGTAGTGGCTTGAATAAGAAGTGGAGAGCTGGTTTTTTATTTCCGGTGGTACGGCTTGACCATAAGGCTTAACAATCATTCCAACATAAAGATTACCTTTGATGTCAACTTTGATGCCTCCACCTATGCACGGAAGAGTTCTTAAAAGATTTTTATTTAGCAGGTTGCCGTTTTTATCCCATTTTCTTACAATGTAACCGATTTTTGTAGTGCCGTTCGACATATTCCAATGGCGCTGATCCATAGTATCAGCAAAAACAGCATAATAAAGATTACCATCTTTATCATCACTGAAACCACGTCCCTTAAATGGTAGCTCTACCTGTCCACTCCCTCTGAATCCGCGTGTCATTAAATAATTATTTCCATCAATATACTCAGATGAATCACCCTCAAATTTTGCTGCAAGGCCATTAAGAGCATTGTATTTGAAAAGAGTTTTATAGGAATACATTTCGTCGTGGTAGATGTATTTGCCATCCCAGCTGTAAAACTGTTCACCGAAATTCATACGCGGTTTGTAATATGCGCCGGTAGAATCCCATACGATCTTGTTTGAGCTTGACAAAGTGAATTGAGTTGTCTTTACAGAATCTTTACCCTGTCCGTTATATTTGGCAATTATAACGGATGGATTTGTTGAGGAGCGGACAATAATCTCATCTGTTTCATCGTTTACAGAAAAGTCCATTTCTGCAGTTGTTGGGTAGAGTGAATAGTCACCGTATGAGTTTGAAAACTTGTATGCGGTTAAAGATATAAATGTATCTGTTTGTGCCTGATACAAAGGGTTGCGGGGTATTAATGTTTTATTCCAATATCTTTGAGTCGGCACACTAAAATGTATCGTTTTATTGAGCTCAGGACGAACATTCGCTCTTACTCGAAGCTTAACCGATTTGTCGCCTGCCCAGTTACCATAATCATCTGTACCGTCCCATTCTATCTGCTGTGATAGTCCTGCTGTAAGTGGCGGGGGAGGTGGAAATTCTCCACTAAGTTTACCGGCAGCAAGATGTTTAATAACCTTATCGTTAGACTGATCAATTACAGCAACATCGACATCACAACTCTCGGATAGAGTAAATGAGAATACCATCTTATTGCCCGATATAGAAAAGGTCGGTCCACTTGTAAACGCTGGAAGTGCAGATACGCTTATCGCAAAAAGTGTGGTTATTGTGATTAATAAAACAATATAGTTTAGCTTCATAAGTGCCCCTTTTCTTTGTATGTTTATGTATAAAGCAAAATCCGAGCCAAAGATATTGGCTCGGATTTAGAGGGTATTTTTAAGAAAAACTGTATGGTTTACGTAATTTAGTGTAATCCTTACATGAGTTATTTGCTCATCAATATTTTTTTCGTCCAGCATTTGCCATTTGCCGTTAGTTTTATGACAAACATACCAGATGCTATTTTTGTTCCAGAATTATTCCTGCCATTCCATTCAATAAAATGTGTTCCCGGTTTCTGATTAAATGTTAGAGATTTAATCAACCGCCCTGAGATATCGTGAATTGTCAGTTTAGGTAACTCTTTTAAACCTGATGGCAGACTTACTCTAATTTTAATTGAAGGATTAAAAGGGTTTGGATAAGCATCAAATCCCGCTGATACTATTGCAGAATTTATATTTTCCGCACTTGTTATGTTGCTGTCAATGCGCAACAGGTTTGAAACCGGACTTAAATTGTTTGATGAATCACGTGAGCAAATAACAGCATACCACAACTCGTTTTTAGGAAACTCTCTTATTGGTGAGAATGTTTCAGAAGCACCGGCAATCTGCGGAATAGGCTCACCTGATTCGTTTTCTGCAAACCAGAATGGAACAGCTGTACTTTCATCTCTCGCGTAATCATAGTCAAAGTATTCAACAATTTTTTGATTTTTCTGGAATTTAATTTGATATTCTGTGCATTTGCCATTGTTGTCTATTGGGGCTGTCCAGCTTAATAGGATTTTGTTTGTTCCATCAACTCTTTTTCCAGATAGGTCAGTAATGGCAGATGGAGCAATGGTATCTCCGTGGCGGGTGGATTCGTAAAAGAGCGTATTCGTGTTTACCAGTCCATCATTCTTAGGTGCATCATGGAATGCATATTTGGAAATTGTAGTTGGACTTGTGTTGAATTTTGTGCTCTGATATTCGCGTTTGCTGCCGTAATCCCAGTAATGCTTA
>JAEUSG010000463.1 GCA_016788315.1 Fibrobacterota bacterium
AGATAAATCTTCTGAATTAATGGCTGGCATTCATGACTCGCTTTGCATAAATCTTGAAGACCAGGTATTAGTAGTAAAAGTTGATGATGATATCAATGTCGTTAAATTCCAAGATGCTTTTAGAACTGAATTTAAAAATGATGAAAACTTTATTTGTAAACTTAAAAGTGATCTTCGCTCTGAACTTGGCTACATAAAAAAAATGACAATCCATAACGAATATCCGTTGGACAATGAAGATACTGCCTATTGCTTGGATACAAATTATTACGTCTTGGATATCTTTGCTTTAACAGTAGCACAAGGTATTGGTTATTCTTTACGCTCTTTTTCTGTCTTTCCTGGAAAATTGTGTATTGTTTCATGTATTGCAGAATTGCGAAGAAACGATAACGAGGAACCGATTTGGAGGATACGCTTAAAGGGAGAGTCCGGTATCAGCTCTAATTATTATGCAAAAGATGGCATATCGATCTTGAACGCATCAAAAAATTGTATGGTTAAACTCGCTGAGTTCGTCAAAATTGGCAATGAAACTAAAAAGTCGATTCATTCTTTTTAATGGCCAACGTGTAATGTCAAAATTATTGATTATTCACCACAACTTCGAATGATTTCATTTATGAAGCGCTCGGACATCCATAGTCCGGAATTTGAAAGTTTGTGAATAAACGGCGTAACTGAAGTTACAATCTCTGCTTTTTTTGCAAGAAGTAGTATGCCAATTGTTCCAGTATGATAACAACCAAGAGTGTCTGCACATCGGCACGCTTCCCGGTCGTCAAGTATTGCCCATCTAGATTTATCCGATAGACACCACGTTATTACTGCGCTTTCTCCTTTTCCTAAATCCCAAGCGCTAACAGAGTCTGGAATTATAGGTGTTGGCCCGGCATCATGGGAAAATCCTTCAGGGAAACCTGTGATTATGCCTACTTCGGCAACTACTTCTCTAGGAATGATAATGCTATAAAACAATTTTGGAAGTAAGTCGATTAGGCCAGCTTTTGAAAGACAAATTATCGGTGAGGCATTTACAACTACTGACTTAATCGGCATTATTGAGACCCTGAACTATCTCAGCAGGAGTTTCCTGAAAAGGTGAAACAGAATAACGCGCCAATGCATCAATAAAACTAGCCCTCGATAATCCGGATATTTCTGCTGCTTTTTCCTGTGAGAGTTCACCTAGTTCATACCACTTGACAGCAGCTGCCAATCTCATTTCACACATGAATTCAGTTGGGCTTTTATGCACCGTGGCGAAAAGAGTGTCTGGAATATTGCAGGTTAGTGTCATTTATTGATCCTTTGCTATTAAGACAAATATACCCTTTTAAAATCGGTCTAGCAACTAGGGCAATGAAATTCTTCGGTACTTAGTTATTGTCAGTGTCTAACGCTAAAAAAGTTAAAAAAAGTCCTTGCACTATAGTGCATAATTGGTTAAATTACTCCTGTCTGCACAATAGTGCATAACAACTTAAAGGAGTAAATTTTATGAAGTTTCCCAAGATTGGTATCGTCGGTGCTGGAGCTATTTCAAAAGATCACATTGATGGCTACACAAAAGCAGGAGCAACTGTAATTGCGATATGCGACCCTTTAAAGGCTGCAAGGGACATTCGTGTAAAAGACTACAATATTACTCATTCCTTTGATTCTATTGATGAATTACTGAAAATTAAAGAGATTGATGCTGTTTCAATCTGTTCGCCAAACAGTCTGCATGCAGAACATACGGTAAAAGCATTACAGGCTGGTAAGCATGTCATGACAGAAAAGCCGATGGCCCTGAATGTGGAGCAAGCTGAGAAAATGGTTAAAGCTGCAAAGAAATATGGCAAAATCCTTATGTGCGGTCACAATCAGCGCTTTACTCCAGTAAATCAAAAAGTTGACGAAATGCGTGCGAATGGCGAATTTGGCCATGTTTATCACGCAAAATGTGCATGGATTCGTAAACGCGGAATTCCTGGTTTAGGCGGCTGGTTTACTACCAAAGCACTATCCGGCGGCGGTCCACTAATTGATATAGGTATTCACGTCATTGATCGTACCTGGCACATGATGGGTAAGCCAAGACCGGTCTCTGTTAGCGGAGCAACATACAGTGTGTTCGGCAAAAACATTAATAAGTACGTATGTAAAGACATGTGGGCTGGTCCAAGAAATCCTAAGGGAAAAATGGATGTTGAAGATTTCGCTTCTGCCTTCATCCGGTTCGAAGATGGTCAGACAATGACTGCAGAGGTTTCCTGGGCGGCAAACCGCAGTGATGAGGATTCATGGTCTCTTATTATGGGCGAAAAACTGGGTGCTCTCGTTAAAGGGAATTCGCTTACTCTATATGGAGAGAGAGGAAACAGTATCTCTACAGATCAGATTGATTTTGATCCGTCACCATATAAAAACCGGCATGGCCATTTTGTTGATTGTCTTGTCAATAAGGTGAAGTGCACCTGTCCCGGTGAAGATGGTTTAACAATGCAGAAATTATTAAATGCTATTTACAAATCATCTGAGAAAAAAATGGAAATTAAACTATGATGTCTGACAAAATAAGAGTCACAATATGGAATGAATTTGTCCATGAAAAGAACAAGGATGAGGTTCGCAAGCTTTATCCGAACGGCATGCACAAAGCAATAGCAGATGGACTCGGATCAAAATATGAAATCAAATTAGCATCTCTGGATATGCCGGAGCATGGACTGACTGAGACTGTTTTAAATGAAACAGATGTTCTGATATGGTGGGGACACACGGCTCACGGCAAGGTGGAAGATGCAATAGTTGATCGGGTACACGCTAAAATTCTGGACGGAATGGGGTTGATTGTTCTCCATTCCGGTCACTTCTCAAAGATTTTTAAAAAGCTTATGGGAACAAAATGCGATTTGCATTGGAGAGTTTCTGAACCGGCCGGAGAAAAGGAAAGAATTTGGGTAATCGAGCCATATCACCCGATTTGCAAAGGACTGCCTGAGTATTTTGAACTGCCAAACGAGGAGATGTACGGCGAGAGATTTGATATTCCCGAGCCTGATAAAACACTTTTCATCTCCTGGTTTGAAGGGGGAGAGGTGTTTCGAAGCGGTCTCACATATTCACGCGGAATGGGAAAGATCTTTTACTTTAGACCAGGACATGAAACATTTCCATCGTTTTACAATAAAAATGTTTTGCAGGTCATTGATAATGCGATAGAGTGGGCATGTTTTTCCGGTACTCGTGATACAATGAAAGTTTCGCATACTAAAGTTGCGTTAGAAAAAATAAATACAGGTCTATAACAAAAGGAGTTCGTTCATGGCTTCAGTTGCACTTCAATTATATACACTTAGAGATTTTCTTAAAACTGAAAACGATATCGAATCTACGCTTGAAAAAGTTGCTCAAATTGGCTACAAGGCGGTTGAAGTTGCCGGATTAGGTCCTATTGAATCGCAAAAGTTAAGGTCAATACTTGATAAGAATGGTCTAAAGTGCATTTCAATGCATATCGGCTGTAACGATCTTGAAAACGATATTGAAGCTGTATTTGCAAAAATGGATATACTTGGTATCAAAGTTGCGGCAATCGGTGCTTTGCCCAAAGAGGGCAGAAGTGCTGAAGGATACGCATTATATATTCCAAAACTGATTGCGTGGGCCGACATGTTTAAGGCTAGAGGTTATCGACTGGCATATCATAACCACCGTTTTGAATTTGAGAAATACAATGGAGTCCTTGCCATGGACCTGCTGGCCAATAAAGTTCCAAATCTTTACTTTGAGCTGGATTTGTACTGGGTAACTGCAGGTGGTGGCGATCCAGTGGCATGGATTGAAAAATTCCAGGGCCGTATAAATGAGATCCATTTTAAAGATTGCACAGTCCGCGAAGATGTAGCAATAATGGCTGAGGTTGGTGAAGGGAATCTCAATTGGCCGGCAATTATTAATACCTGTAAGAAAACCGGTATAGAATGGTGTGTCGTGGAGCAGGATAGATGTGAACGTTCACCGATAGACTGTGTTGCCACCTCTTTTGCAAACCTGAAAAAAATGGGGTTGTGCTGATGGCCAGGAAAGTTACTCTATTTACAGGTCAGTGGGCCGATTTACCAATCGAAACTCTTTGTAAAAAGGCTGCTGGATTTGGATATGATGGTCTGGAACTGGCCTGTTGGGGTGATCATATCGATGTATTTAAGGGCGCTGTAGACAAAAAGTATTGCGATGAAAAGAAAACTCTTCTTAAGAAAAATGGACTTGAATTGTATGCTATATCCAACCATCTGGCTGGACAACTCGTATGTGATTTGAACAATGATAACCGTTCAGATGGATTCGCACCGGCAGAATGCAAAGGCGACTCAGAAAAAAAACGGGCATGGGCAGTTGATTCAATGAAGAACGCTGCAAGAACAGCAAAAAACCTTGGCATCAAAACAGTTTGCGGTTTTACAGGTTCATCAATATGGCACTATCTATATTCGTTTCCACCTGTCTCTGCTTCTGATATCGATGAAGGATTTAACTTCTTTGCAAAAATGTGGAATCCTATACTAGATGTGTTTAAAGAATGCGAAGTAAAGTTCGCTCTCGAAGTGCATCCAACAGAAATTGCTTTTGATATTTATACTGCACGCAGGGCTCTGGATGCAATTGGTAACCGGCCAGAGTTTGGATTTAATTTTGATCCATCCCATCTGTTCTGGCAGGGAATAGATCCTGTAGCCTTTCTGAATGAATTTCCGGATAGAATCTATCATGTGCATATGAAAGATGCCATTGTCACGCTGAATGGACGAGAGGGGATTCTGGGATCTCATCTTGACTTCGGTGATTACAGACGTGGCTGGAATTTTCGCTCATTGGGACGGGGCAAAATCAACTTTGAAGAGATAATCCGTGCGCTAAACAGAATAGGATATAACGGCCCTCTTTCGGTTGAGTGGGAGGATTCCGGCATGGAACGTGAAATGGGTGCCTCAGAGGCTTGTGCATTTGTAAAGAAAATGGATTTCTCGCCGTCAAATGTCGCTTTTGATGCGGCATTCCAGGATAATTTAAAGTGAGTACAAGGGAGAGGGTCGCCGCAGAAGCGGGTGTATCTCCGTCAACCGTATCGCGTGCACTGTCGGGTAGCCCCCTTATTCCAGAATCGACAAGGAAGAAGGTTGAAGCGGCTGCTCAAAAAATAGGTTATATACCTTCTCTAATCGGACGAAGCCACTATTCAGGACGCAGCTACAGACTTGGTGTGGTTGTTCCAATGAATAACAGAATGGCTGCGAGTGAATATTTCAGCAGAATGGTTTATGGAATGATCGCCGCAGCAGAAAAGCGCGGATACAGTATAAACGTAATTGCTGATAATGGACTCACAGCAGAAGATCTCTCGGCACGTGTGAAATCGAAACAGGTTGATGGTCTGCTCATGCTTAATACACGTATTAGCGACAAACGCTTTGGCAAAATGCATAAAGATGTAATTCCATTTGTTCTAATACACAACTACGTACCAAATCGCCCATATCTTTACGCCGGCTGCGACTCGAGGCCTGGGATGAGCGAGGCTTTCAGATACCTCAAGACGAAAGGTTGTAGATCAGCAGCCTTTGTGTCCGGCAGTAATGATTTTCGCGATGCTGTGGATAGAGAGAGCATTTTCAATGCGCTTGCATCAGAGTACGGTTTTAAGGTGTTGCCATCATATCAAGGTGACTTTTCAAGGACAAGCGGAAACAGAATCGCGGCTCAGATGAATGTAATGAAAATGGCTGATGCAGTATTCTGCGCAAACGATCGAATGGCTTTTGGTCTAATTGAAGGTTTAAAGCTGCGTGATATCAATGTTCCTAAAGATTTGTCCATAATAGGTTTTGACGATCAATCTGCCGCGACGCTCATGTCGCCGAAGATTACCACAATAGAGAATCCATTCGAAGAGATTTCAAGTACCGCCACCGAAATACTAATTAATGCCATAGAGGGTAAAGAAGCTAAAAGTGTTATGGTGTCGTCAAGATTTCTGCAAAGGGAAAGTGCCTGATTGAAAAAATATTTGACAGAAAAACAAGAATTGCTTATATTGAAAACAATGAAAACGTCCAATAACAAAGTATTAATGTGGTGGTGGCAGGGAAATATTACATCTTTGGAGCGGGCGTTTATTGCCAATTAACAAGTTTATACAAAACTGAAATAGAACAAAAACCCGCTTCAAAAAAGCGGGTTTTTTGTTTTTATAACAGAAAGGATTTTTATGAATGTAAGTCCGGGAATAGAAGAGATAAAAAAGGCAGGTCCAGAATACCGTCTTGCGCCACTTCACGCAGAGTTTTATGCGGACATGGAAACCCCCATTTCGCTCTTTAAAAGGTTTGAAAAAAGCGAGTATTCCTTTCTTCTCGAGTCTGTTGAAGGTGGTGAAAAATGGGCCAGATATTCATTTATGGGACGCAACCCGTTTTTGACTGCAAAAAGCAGCAGCGGCATAACAGAGATCAGCGAAAGAGGTGGAACGACAAACATTCTTCATGGCAATCCGGTAGAAAATCTTCGGCAGCTGGTTGAAAAATATAAAAGTTTTGGCGGGGAGAGTCTTCCAAGGTTTAACGGCGGTGCAGTTGGATATTTCGGGTACGACCTAATTCGTTATTATGAAAAACTGCCGAATATACCCAATGACGATCTGCAGATACCGGAAAGTCATTTTATGTTCATGGATGAAGTCCTGGTATACGACCATTTAAAGCAGAAGATTCATATCATTGTCAATATGCATCTGGATTGTGACAAAGATGCTGAATATCTTCGGGCTAAAAATAGAATAGCTGAGATTCTGGATGAGATTAATAAAAGCAGAGGTCTGCTTTCCGATTCGTTCATGCCTATTAATGCAGGTAATCTTTCAAATGAGAAAATAGCCTCTTTTGTAAGTAATGTTGAAAAGAGCCGCTTTTGCGCAAATGTAGAAAAGGCAAAAGAGTATATCCGCAACGGAGATATTTTTCAGGTTGTGCTGTCTCAACGGCTATGCGTAGAAACAAAGCAGGACCCCTTCAGCGTTTACCGTGTCCTTCGTACTGTTAACCCATCTCCATATATGTATTTCCTGAAGTTCGGCGGTTATCATGTTGTCGGTGCGTCACCGGAAATGCTTGCCCGTGTTGAAGATGGTGTAGTCGAAACCTGTCCCATCGCCGGTACAAGGAGAAGAGGAAAAACAGCAGCGGAGGATCTCGCGCTCGAGAAAGAACTGCTTAGCGATGAGAAAGAGCTGGCTGAACACAGAATGCTTGTTGATTTGGGACGGAATGATGTTGGTCGGGTATGTGAGTACGGCAGTGTGAAAGTAAAAAGCCTGATGCATATTGAAAGGTACTCGCATGTAATGCACATTGTTTCAAATGTAGTCGGTAAACTTAAGAATGATAAAACTCCATTTGATGCACTTATGTCAATTATGCCTGCCGGGACATTGTCCGGTGCACCAAAAGTCCGTGCAATGGAAATAATTGATGAGCTCGAACCTACCAAGCGTGGAACATATGGTGGTGCAATCGGGTATTTGAGTTTTAATGGCAATCTTGACAGTTGTATAACGATACGGACAATACTGTTCAAAGGCGGTAAAGCCTATGTCCAGTCCGGCGGCGGTATTGTTGCCGATTCGGTGCCGGAAATGGAATTTGAAGAGAGTATGAACAAGGCAAAGGCTCTTTTAAAAGCACTTGCAGAGACAGGAGTGTAACTTATGATTCTGATAATTGATAACTACGATTCATTCACTTATAACTTATACCAGTATATTGGAGAGATGGCTCCCGAAATTGAAGTAGTGCGCAATGATGTTCTTAGCGTAGATGAAATAAGAAAGATGAATCCCTCAAGGATCATTATTTCTCCGGGGCCGGGGTATCCTAAAGATGCGGGTGTATCAATTGAGATTATACGACAGCTAGGGCCATCAATACCTTTGCTGGGAGTCTGTTTAGGCCATCAGGCAATAGGAGAGGCATTCGGAGGAAAAGTTGTAAGGGCGAAAGAGCTAATGCATGGAAAAGCCTCCATGGTTTCTGTTGTTGCAGAAAGCGTTCTCTTTAACGGCATGGGCAACACAATTGAAGCTGGCCGCTATCACTCTCTTATTGTTGATAAAGCATCATTGCCGCCTGAACTTAAAATTACTGCACTTACCGAACAGGGTGAAATTATGGCTATGGAACATGTACGTCATCCGGTATATGGTATTCAGTTCCACCCTGAATCAATTCTTACACCAATGGGTAAAACGATCCTGAAGAACTTTCTGTCAAAGGAGAACAAGTGATACAGGAAGCAATACGAAAAATTGTTGCAGGTTCAGATCTTTCCAAAGAGGAGGCTGCAGCAGTAATGAATGAGATGATGGAAGGTGAAGCTACCCAATCTCAGATAGCCTCTTTCCTTACGGCGCTGGCTATCAAGGGGGAAACAGTTGACGAGATCACCGGTTTGGTTAGTGTAATGCGTAATAAAGCGGCGCGTATAAAGCTGGATGTTCCAAACTGCGTCGATACGTGTGGAACAGGGGGGGATTTTTCTCATACATTCAATATCTCAACTTGCTCCGCATTTGTGGTGGCTGGGGCAGGCATACCGGTCGCTAAGCATGGTAACCGTTCAGCTACAAGTAGTTGCGGAAGCGCTGACGTTCTTGAAAAACTTGGTGCCGTTGTCAATCTTACTCCCGACATTGTAAAAAAATGTATTGAACAGACTGGAATCGGGTTTATGTTTGCGCCAAACTTTCATTTGTCAATGAAGAATGTCGCAGCGCCAAGAAAAGAGATTGGCATACGAACAGTTTTTAATATTCTTGGTCCATTGACAAATCCGGCAGGCGCCCCTTTTCAATTGCTTGGTGTTTTTAATCTTGCATATGCAGAAAAAATGGCACACGTCTTATCTGCCCTTGGAACAAATAGGGCATTTGTAGTTCATGGAAGCGATGGACTTGATGAAATCACTCTTTCCGGAAAAACAGACGTGTTTGTTGTGGAGGGTGGAAGTGTCAAGAGAACATCAGTATCACCTGAGGAATTTGGCTTCGAATCTGTTTCATCATCAGAGCTGAAAGGAGGCAGTCCAGATAGGAATGCTGAGATAATTAAAGAAATTCTATCCGGATTAAAAGGGCACTATCGTAATATTGTACTCATGAATGCGGCTGCGGCAATTTATACAGCCAGAAAGGCGGAAAGCCTGAAAGAGGGGCTCTTTTTAGCTGCAGAGTCAATCGATTCCGGCAAAGCTTTTAGCAAATTGGAAAACTTTATCAAATTCACAAATACAATATGACAATACTCGAACAGATTATAAAACGAAACCGGCCCGATCTCGATTATGCCATGAAAAACTTTCCTATTGAGGAATGGCCGGACAAACTACATTCTATGAAACTTCCTCCGGTAAAAAGCTTTACAATGGCTCTTAAAAGACCGGATAGACTGGCGGTAATTGCTGAAATAAAAAAAGCTTCACCGTCAAAAGGGGTAATCCGCGAGAATTTTGACCCGGTTGCAATTGCGCGGGATTATGTAGCGCATGATGCAGATGCACTCTCAGTTCTGACAGAGCCCTACTTCTTTCAAGGAGCGAAGAGCTTTTTGTCAGATGTGCGCCGATCTGTTAATGTGCCTGTTTTGAGGAAAGATTTTCTTGTCGAACCATGGCAAGTTTACGAAGCGAGAGTAATGGGAGCGGATGTAGTTCTTTTAATTATGTCAGTGCTTGATAATAAGCAGGTTTCAAGCATGTTGAAGGTCGTAAAAGAGCTGGATATGTTTGCTCTTGTCGAAGTACACGACGAAGAAGAGACCCATAGAGCAGTTGATTGCGGCGCTGAGATCATTGGAATTAATAATAGAAATCTGCACACATTCAACGTAGATATTAAGACCACCGAGAGGATTATGTACGAAATTCCGCGTGAATGTCTTAAGGTTTCAGAGAGCGGAATCTCTACACCGGATGTTATGGATTATCTAGACAAGCTGGGGGTAAATGGTGTACTGATTGGTGAAGCCTTTATGCGGGCTGCTTCTCCGGGACGCGCACTTGCAGAATTACTATCGAAGCATGGAAGGAATAAAACGAAATGAAAAACAGAGGAAGATTTGGTGAATTCGGCGGACAATATGCCCCCGAGACTTTGATGAATGCCCTTTTAGAGCTGTCAAGCAGTTATGAGGAGGCCGTTGCTGATCCGAAGTTTATGGAAGAACTGGATGAGTACTATAGGAATTATGCTGGTCGCCCATCTATGCTTTATTATGCACGCAGAATGACGGAAGACCTTGGTGGTGCAAAAATATATCTCAAGCGTGAAGATCTTAATCACACCGGTTCACATAAAATCAATAATGTACTCGGTCAGGTGCTGCTTGCTAAACGCATGGGCAAAAAGAAGGTTATTGCCGAAACTGGTGCTGGACAGCACGGAGTTGCAACAGCAACTGCAGCGGCTCTCTTTAATATGGAATGCGAAGTCTTTATGGGTAGAGAGGATACCGAGCGTCAGGCACTGAATGTTTTTAGAATGAGACTTCTTGGCGCGAAGGTAACACCTGTCGATTCAGGGACCGCTACGCTGAAAGATGCCGTAAATGAAGCTATGCGGGCTTGGACATCGAGAGTATCAGATACATTTTACGTTCTTGGTTCAGTTATGGGACCTCATCCATATCCTACAATTGTAAGGGATTTTCAAAAAGTAATCGGGCGCGAAGTGCGTGAACAGATGAAAGTGCTAGAAGGAAGGCTGCCGGATGCTTGCATTGCATGCGTAGGAGGAGGAAGTAATGCTATCGGCTTATTTCACGAATTTATCGACGAGAACACCGTCCGTCTGATAGGTGCTGAAGCTGCCGGCGATGGCGTAGAAACAGGTCGCCATGCTGCAACAATGGCAAAGGGAACGGTTGGCGTATTGCATGGAATGAAGTCGCTCTTTTTGCAGGACAATGAAGGTCAAATTATGCAGGTGCATTCAATATCTGCCGGACTGGATTATCCAGGCATTGGGCCGGAACATGCAATGCTTCACAAAAGTAAACGGGCGGAATATCATCCGATAACTGATGCTGAATCTGTTGAAGCATTCTGCTATCTCACAAAGATGGAAGGTATTATACCGGCAATTGAGAGTGCGCATGCAGTGGCACTTGCGAAAAAACTCGTTCCGCTCATGTCGAAAGATAAACTTGTTGTAATCAATCTTTCCGGCCGCGGTGACAAGGATGTGGTCTCTGTCGCAAAATATATGGGAGAAAATATTCATGAAACGCATTGAAAAACTCTTTAATGCATTAAAATCTGCTAATCGTAAAGCGCTTGCAACCTTTGTAACCGCTGGCGATCCCGACTTAAACACAACTAAAGAGCTTGTTCGAACCATGATTGCAAAAGGTGCAGATATTATTGAACTTGGAATACCATATTCCGACCCTATTGCAGAAGGTCCAGTAATTCAGGCTGCTAATGTCAGGGCTATGAAGAATAAGATCAGTGTAGCTGATGTATTCAAACTTGTTAAAGAGGTCAGAAGTGATGGTATGGAAGCACCTCTGCTTTTCCTCCTTTATTACAATGTTGTTTTTCAGTATGGTATCGACCGTTTTCTGACTGCCTGTGCTGAAAGCGGTGTTGATGGTTTAATTATCCCGGACCTTCCTTTTGAGGAACAGGGTGAACTCAAACCGCAATGCATAAAATATGGTGTTGATTTGATAACTATGGTTTCGCCTGTCTCTGAGGAGAGAATAGGTAAGCTTGTGAAAAACGCCGATGGTTTCCTTTATTGTGTTTCTTCGCTTGGAGTGACCGGGGTAAGAACATCTTTTCAAACTGATTTTGGCAAATTCATGAAACAGATTGAAGCTTATTCATCTCTTCCCAAAATGATAGGTTTCGGAGTATCAACACCGGAACAGGTAAAATCGCTCAAAGAATTTGCTGATGGTGTTATTGTCGGCAGTGCAATTGTAAAAAGGGTAGGAGATGCGGCGACACCGGAAAAAGCGGTAAAAGAGGTCGGGATTTTTGTCGATGAGCTGCGTAATAGCCTCAATTAGGAACTTTTTCTTTAACTAAAGCGGTTAATCTTAAATTAATTTCACTGAAAATTAAAATACAAGGTGATTTTTTCCGATTTAGCGACTATATTATATGACTGTTCACTTATATGCTCGCTGTAGAGCTTTTGTCTATTGA
>JAEUSG010000575.1 GCA_016788315.1 Fibrobacterota bacterium
AAGAACGTTATTGTCTTGAAATCTGATGGAACAGATTTTGTCAATTGTACAGGCGATTATAATGTTTCTGAAGATAATACTGCTCCAGGTGCCAACTCACTCAATACCCTGGATCCCTTTCTGATTATAAAGGATACTGCCAGGGCGGCACCGGATCTCCGTCTAAAGGGAACCTCAGTTGCTAAAAACGCAGGTGATTCCGTTGGGCTTTCTGCTCTTTACAATAATGCTATAAATAATGCAACGAGACAGTATGGTGCGTGGGATATAGGTGCTGATGAAATTACAATTCATCCTATGACCTGGGTTGGTCTTGGGGCAGACAACAATTGGTCAACTGTAGCAAATTGGGCCGGAGGTTCTGCTCCTACATCTTCAGATACAGCATTCTTCGACAGTGCAAGTGTCAAACAGAGTGTTGTTGATGCTGGATATGGAGGTACAGTAAAAGGTATTCACCTCGGTGTAGGTTATACAGATACTGTAAAGCTTGCCCGAAAGCTGACAGTAACAAATTATTTCGTTATGGAGTCCGGCACAACCGCGCGATTCACACCGCAGACCGATTCGCTTCAGATAAACGTTGCAGCTTTGTGGAGGCTTCTTGGCGGACAATTTCTGCCAGGTACTGGTACTGTCTTTGTTTATGGTCCAGCAGTATCTGCCTCCTGTACTCTGAGGGTCAGTACAGGTCATAAATTCTATAATTTTGAATTAAGAATGGGAAATTCGCATTACTTCAATACATATGGTAATATGTTTATAGAAAACAATCTTACATTAACATCAGGAGGTTTTGGAGGAGATCACGCTGATACAATAGAAGTTCGAGGAAATGTGAATTCAACAGGGAATACAGGCGGTGGTGGTGGATATCTCTATTTTACGGGACCAAACGCACAAACGCTTAGCTGTCCTGATATTGGACGCATACCTGGCATTGTTATCAACAAGAGTGGCGGCACGTTGTCCTTACAAGACACAATAAGGCCGCAAGGGTTATGGAACCATATTGCAGGAACGGTTAATCCGGGTACATCAACTGTGTATATCAACAATGTTGGTTCTATGAACTCTAATATAAGTACTGCTGGAATGTCATTTTATAATTTGCGAGTTATGGGTGGATGGAGTGTTAATATCAACACCAATATTGATGTCGATAATGACTTTTCAATCGAAAATAACGGTGGATATGCTATTAATGTTAATGATAAAAATATCACTGTTGGAGGCAACTGGACAAATGAAGGAAACTATGTCGCTACTACCGGTACTGTCACTTTTGATGGATCTGGTATAAGCAACGTTGTAACCGGGGGTATTGGCGCGTCACAGGATTTTGTTTCTGTAACTGTCAATAAAACAGGTGCTGGTAAGGTTGTTTTAAGAACAAACGATCTTAAAGTGACATCTGGTCTGAATATCACACAAGGTATTCTTGATCAAGGAAGCGCTTCAGGTATAATTACTGGCGGAGCGGTAACCATCGGAGCATCAGGGAAACTAATAAATAGAGGAACAGGCTACGATTCTCTTGGTGGAAATCTTACTAATGATGGCCTAGTATATCTTAACGGTGGCGGATATGTTGCTGGTGAGACTAATATTGCTGTACATTCAACTGCCGTGGGTGTTGATCGTACCTGGAGTGGAACGGGTACATATTTTCTAACTGATGTTGACATAAAGAACCAGGTGCTTTCTTCTGGAACCATCAAAATGAAAAGTAGTACAATAACCGGTGTATGTACAGGTTTCGATACTACTACACATGTTACGTCATCACTTTCTATTGGCACATCAACAAGTGCTATCAAGAGTGCTGGTACTGCGACGGTTGCGGCAACTGACAGTGTTGTCACCTTCGCTGGTGTAACATTGGATGACTCAATAGGTGAAGGAGATAGAATTATTTTTGATGTTAATGGCAGCTCTTACGGCCCAGATACGTTATATATAAAGTCAAGAGACAATGCCGGTCAGGTTACTTTACAAATTGTTTCTCCTCTGGCATATACAGCTGAGGATTATCAAATTAAGAGAACCTTTAATGATCTCGGACCTTGGGAAAGTGCTACGGATGCTGATTTGGTTGCTCAAAAGGTAGTAAAGAAGGGTGTTTGTTATAACGACGGCGTTTTTACAACACAGCTACTGATAGACGGATCAACTTGTGATGCCAATCATTATCGATGGGTAACAGTTGCGGTAGGAAATAGACATAATGGAAAAGCCTATTCAACGGCTGGTGCTAGAGTTGAGGAATGTGGTTATCATGCAGTAGTTGATAATAGGGATCAGTATACTATCATAGAGTGGCTTCAGGTTAGGGCGTGTGATCTTGGGTCAGGGATAAGTAATACAGGAGGTGGCTCTGGCGATGTAACTGTCGTGCGTAACTGCATTGTGTATACCTATTTACAGAGTTCGAGTGGAAACCCTGGTATTGG
>JAEUSG010000638.1 GCA_016788315.1 Fibrobacterota bacterium
CAGCAGGATTACAGTTTCCATCGTGCAGACGGAATGCAACATCGCTTCGATACCATGAGCCAGGGGCAATATGATAACAGGAATCAAATCTCAATTGATAGGCTGGTGTTTTATTTGAGTAAACTAAAAGTGATTGCTGACGTCTTTTCTCAGGTGATATATCACGAGGAAAGAGATTGATGCGGAGAGTATCTCCAAGAACGTCAAGTCTTTTTGGATATGCCTCCCAGCAATATTTCAAGGCAGCAGCGATACCAGAGCTACCACTCTTTACGTCTATGTAGCCCATTCCTTTACCGCCGGTTGCAGTCTGCGCACCGTTCTGGAATACATAGTACATATCAGGCTTTCCTTGAAGAAAAGAGAACCTGTCTGAACCTGAAAGAGAAGCAGAAACCCCATTTTCTGTTGTGACTGTTTTTGAGCTACCAATTGCGGTTTTCATGTCATAATAGAATTCTGTGAACCAGAGTCTCTGCGGTGAGTCTTCGCATAAAGAAAATGTTTTGGACATGGTGTCAAGCAGTGTGAAAGTGAATGGACCGCCGGAACCAGAACCTGTACCCTGTGAGCCGTTTTGACCGCTGTTATGCAGAACCGTAGTAATCTTAATTTCATCGCTGCCGGAGAACGTGTAGATTCTTACCATAAAGCGAACATATGGAGGAGGCTGCTTTAAGCTGGGAGTATTACAAGTAACTTCACCTGATGCTTTCATCTGAATAGTGTCATGATAAAAACGGCCAACAACATAAACGCATGAACGAACAGGTCCGGACTCTTCAACAATGAAGCTGTCCGTCAATGCAGCGCCGCGAAAGGTCAGTGAGTCATTGTAAGAATCTTTGAATTGTTTTATGATAAGACCACCTGAACCACTATTATCAACTATAAGATTGCTGCCCCGCCATGCACGGTTTACCATGTTGAACTTCTTTCCTTTCAGTAGCTCAACTCTGATGAGTCCAGTATTTATGGTAAGAGTATCGTTTCTGTCGGTAAGTACAAGTTCAGTCTGGGAAGCGTTTCCGCCACCTTTGCCAAAGTAGACTTGTTTTGATTCGCCGGATGAAAAATTCTGTTTGAAGGTGGCAAGTACGAAACGGGCGGAACCGTCGTACCAGTTGGAAAGAACTTTGAACTGGGCGGGGATTCCTGAAATTCCAAGAGGGGCTTCTGTTCCCATAACCTGGTTTGGAATCTCTCCCATTCTAAGTGGGATGCCCACAGATACTATTTCGTTGTTACGGTTAACGCCAGCATTCTCTGTTAGAGTTACATATGAAGCCTGAAGAACAGCTGCTGCAATAAGCAGAAGAAATAGTGTTGAACGCATCTTTTTCCTTTCGTTGAAATTTTGTTAATCGCTTATATTCGAAGCAATATATAAGCCAACTATCACCGTTGATTAAAAAGTCGTTTTTTTGAATAAAAAGCCTTCCACTGATTTAATTAATTTCTTTATATTAACGTTAATAAGACGTTATTAACATGTTATATTAAAAAAAAGGAAATAAAATATGTCGCCAAATAATTCTGCTGATTTTTTTGCCAGATATTTTTGGCTTATTCATTTCACTAACAATAGATACATCGCAATAATTTATGACCGAACTGGAAAGATTCAACACTGTTTTAACGAGTATGATCATACGCATGGAATATTTATCAGCAAATTGAAAAAACATTCTCTGTTTGAAACATATTCCCTGTCTGGCATTAAGGACTTGAATGAAATCTTTGAAAACAGTCAGTATGAATTTTTAAGAAAAGGGCTGGACAAATTTTCCAATTCTGAATTGGCCGATGTTGCTGAATCTATCGCAAACATATCCCCATTCTATTTGTCAACAAACCTTGCCGATACCGGCAATCTAAGTCAGCATGTGATAACCGATCTGCCCTTATCAAACATCAGGATCATGAAGTTAAATGAAAATGATTTCCTGGGAATCATTCGATTTGAACTTATCCAACAACCAGAGGATGGTCGCGGAGCCACTGTTATTACTGATGATAAAGGGAAAGTAATTGTTCTTAATCAGGACTTTGCCGCATATTTACCCGCAAAAGATCCTAGAATTTATTTAGGCGCCAGCATAACTGATTTGGCAAAGTTCAATTCATCTCCATTTCCTTTTAAAAGCTCACCAGTAAATTCAATATTGCCCGAGATTTCTTATTCATGGCGGGTAGGAGCCGACAGCATATTTCCATTTATTTCTGTAAATTCCGCGAATAAGATCATTCAAGCTGATGACAGATCCATTGTTTGTCAGGCAGGCAATAACGGCAGAACCTTTTACCGCTTCAATGAGAAGCTCGATTTTGATTCTTCAGATTTTGATCTGGCCATTGATTTTCAGGTTGTTACTGGTCAGTACCCCTCTCTGGTGCTTCGTGGAAAATATGATGCTCAAAATGATGAAGATATTGATTCCTGGAGTTTGTCAATTAGCTGTGACGTTGCTGGAAAGATGCTGTTCCGAACCAGAGATCAAAGAATAGCATTTTTAGATGTACAGCCTCCAGTTGCTGGCAAAATATACAGTTTATCTGTAAGTAAACGTAAATGGACCTACAGTTTCATGCTGAATGGTGTTTCTATTGGAAAAGCCTATTATTCCGGATTAATTCCGTCAGACAATAATCAGGGACTCTTTTTCTTCCTAAGACCAAACACAACATTGAGATTAATTTCATTTTCGCTAAATACCGTTAAGAATGCAGACACAAAACCCGACAACCCTGTAATTGCTTCAATAAGCAATAAAGGGAATAAGCATCATTATAATGTTGTTGTTGAGCAGCGAACCATGAGGCTCCGGAATACTTTCAGGTTCCGGTTTGACGATATGACAAATTTATATAATGATCTTCATAGACTGAAGCTGGAAAAAGAGAGACTTGCAGGTTTTGTGCGCGGAAGCGGTAATATACTTGGTGTTTCACCATCAATACTCGCTATCCGGGACCAATTGACAAGACTATCTTCTTCGGGACTTACTGTTCTGATAGAAGGTGAAACCGGATCCGGTAAAGAGGTGCTTGCCAAAGCGCTGCACGATGAAAGCTCCCGTTCCGGCAACCCCTTTGTCAAAATTGACTGCGCTTCTATTCCGCAATCATTAATGGAGAGTGAGTTATTTGGTTTTGAAAAAGGAGCATTCACCGGTGCACACGAGCGCCATCTTGGACGGTTTGAACAGGCCGAAGGCGGAACTGTTTTTCTTGACGAAATAGGTAACCTTACAATGCAGGTACAGGCTAAACTGCTTGGTGTACTTCAAGACCTGAAAGTGCAGCGAATTGGAGGCCTTAAAGCTATATCAGTTAATGTAAGAATCATCTGTGCAACAAACGAACCCCTGCAGACACTAATGGCGGAAGGCCGTTTCAGAGCCGATCTCTACTACAGATTGAATCAAATCAGACTCGCCCTTCCCCCTTTACGGGAGAGACTAGAAGACATTCCAATCCTTGCAAATCACTTTATTGAAGAAGCCTCTCTTGCACAGAACAAACCTACAATGTCAATTGATTCTGCAGGCCTCAAAAAATTATCACGGTACTCATGGCCCGGTAATGTTAGAGAATTACGTAATGTCATCTACAGAGCGGTAATGCTTACAGACGGAGAAGTTATCAGCGAAAACGAACTTGAAACAGAAGATTCTGTTCAGAATAGCAGGACGCAGGGCAAAAAAGGAACAAGAAACAAACCGCGCATCAGAAAGGACGACTTTATAAAAGCCGTTTCAGAGAGCTCCGGAAATGTAACTCACATATCAAAATCACTCGGCATCAGCCGTATAGCTGTATACCAGAGACTTGCTTCATTAGGCCTGAAGCTGGATGATTATCGTCCTTGAATCTACTGTACTCGCATGTAAACTATGACAGAAAATCCTCTCTTTGCGGCGTAAATACATCAAGGATTACTGTATTATCATCCTGAGCCGCGACGCTATGCGGGACATCCGGAGCAACGTAGAAGGAATCGCCCTTCTCCATTAGATATTCCTCTTTGTCCAGATAAAGCTTAAGACTGCCGCTTAAAAGGTAACTATTCTGTTCATGCGGGTGGCTATGCTGCTTGGGAATTTCACCTGGCGCTCTTTTTGTCAGATGATATTCCAGCATCATCATTTTACCACCTCTGGCTAACAGCTTTTTCCTGTCAACAAAGTTCATTTTGCTGCCTTTAACAAACATCTTATTCCCCCTTTTCTTCAATAGACTGTATTCTTTTGCTGCCGATTAGAAACAGAAAGATTTGACAGCTGAGTGTAAACAATGTAGCAAAAGTAAATATAAGGTGATAACGGTTCAAAAGTGTACCGAAGATTGTCACTTCAAAGCCGTTAAAAGCGTGTGCCAACCATCCAGATATCGCGACAAGTATAAAAATTGTCGGATTTGCAATCATCCTCATAGCGCCCATGTATGCGGCGCGACCCTTTTTTGGATATACTTCAAGAATGAAATTACCTCCAAGGAAGGAAAGTGTGTGGCCTGCTACTCCGTTTAAGACCATGTATATAATGATGCATTTAACTCCCCAGAACGCGGAACCAACCCAAAGAAACATTGACAAACCAACGATAAATTGTGCTATGATAAGCGGACGGCGCGGCCCCCATCGATCTGTGTGATCTCCAATGATATATACAACCAGCATTGACATAATAGTTTGTATGCTGGTAAGCATGGCAATTTTAGTAAGTGAATAGTGAAAATAATCAAGAAGATAAACGGCTGTAAATGCTCCAAGGATTCCACGACCCCCGCTGAATGTAATGCTCCATCCAATCATGTACCACAATATCTTTTCCTTGTAGTTGACTCTATCTTTGTGTGAAGCTCCGGCTGAAACATAATTCAAGGTTGCTGGAACGCGATCTGTGACCTTTGAATAAACAATAAACGAAGCAACAAGGAAAGAGATGGAAAAAACAAAATATATAGTTGCGTAGCCTCCGAATGTTGGAAATGCATCTGAAAAACGTGCAAACACAATTGAAAAGACAAGAGTACCTATAATCGATAGTACCCACTTGATTTTCATGAACCAACCGCGCATTTTCTCGGGAACAAGGTCGCCAACCCAATTTGCCTCAATTCCATTTTGCATGCCACAAACCAGCGAAAAAATCAGAAGCAGTGGCAAATAGAGTTTCAGAATTATTGGAAAGCGTTCAGGATGATAGCCTTGAAGAAGTATAACGCCAATAGATGCTGCAATGATGGCACCAATAAGCATTGAAATTGACATTGCGTTACGATTTGACTTTTTCCATTTGAGAAAAACGTTTGCGAAAACTGCACCGATTCCCGTTAATCCTCCAAGCGCCCCCATAAAACCAAGATGGCGATCATCACCTCCAAGGGTTTTAACGATCACAGTTGGAATGGGGCCGATTCCGCTCTCTTCACTCTGGTGGAGAATGGTGCCGAGTCCCATACGGATACGGTCACCGTTAAGCTGCTTTTTATCGTAACAATAACCAGAATCTGTTGTGGGTGTATCAGCCATTTTTACCTCCAAGAAATTACCATTTAATTGCGATATTGTTTTCTTTTGCAAGAGCTTCAAGCTTCTCCAGCTTGGTATTATTTAACGGAACTCCATCTTTTCTCGCCTCTTTAAGAGATGCGAAACCTCTTTCTCCGGGAAGTTTAATGGAATCAAATCCCGGACGAACTTTTGAACTTTTTACATGTGCAACAAATCTATTTATCTCTTTTTTGAAGTAGCTGTTTCCTGCAAACATTTCCGGATTTGCAACCATTAACATTGCTGATTGACGTGAAGGCACATTTGGATTATTTGCTGAACCTCCTGACATTGCGGTAAGCGCTTCAATAAATAGAGAGAGCCCGTAAAACTTATGTCCTTCAAGATCCAGGCCGGTAAACATTATTGATCCGCCGTCCTTCAAAACTGACGGTTCTGTTGTCGGATTACCTTCTTTGTCAACAAATCTCGGAGTAGCTGATTTTTCACCGTTTGAAATCATTCTACTGACACTGGCCATTGAATATGATGCTGTTGAATAATCAGCAATCATTGCCTCTTTACCGACAGGGAATGACATTGCAATTGGATTTGTACTGAAACATGGAGTTATCCCCCCGAATGGTGCACAATCCTTGCAGGCTGATGTTTGAGCCCACGCCATTGCAATGAGTCCCTTTTCAGATATTTTTTTAAGGTGAGAGCCCAGAGAACCGACCCAGGTGGTATTTATAACACTTGTAAAACTTACACCCAGTTTCATGGCTTTTTCAGCCGCTTTCTCTGTTGCAATTTTCATACATAGTAAACCAGCAACACCTTCGCCGTCAATCAGTGTCATTGCCCCTTTATTCTTTGTAACCTTCGGCGCTTTTCCTGGTATAATTCTGCTGCCTATATTGCCAACCAATGCGAATAACTGATCGAGCCCGTGTGAAGTTGATCGGAAAGCCTCCGTTTCAATGATGAATTTGGAAAGATAAGCAGCTTCGTTTCGTGGAAATCCTTTTTTTACGAGAAGTTCTGTTCCGAAAGCTGTCAGTTTACTAATTGGAATTCTTTTCATTTGTCAACTCCTGATTTATATGTAATTATTGTCTGCCCTTTTGATTTAACGCATTTTATCATCTTAATCGGCTTTCTGTTTCCGTTTGGCATAACCAATTGTGGATCTTTCGCACATAAAAGAAATTTCTCTGGTTCAACGCAGTTGCAGTAAAGAAGACCTTCTGTCGGTTCATCTGAAAGCTCATCATCCAAAATATTGCAACGTAAACTAAGAGTTGAATATTTGCCCAGGGAAAGCTCAAGTGTAATGTTCATGATGGCTAGATAATGCCAAATTCATGCCAGAACAAATATGCCATTTTTAGCGAAAATTGGGCAGTACGATCGATTATATTAACATTAATTAATGATAAATATACTGT
>JAEUSG010000694.1 GCA_016788315.1 Fibrobacterota bacterium
GGCCATTAAATGTTCTGAGATCACGTGCGCGAGCCATTGTTAGAGCTTCACTTTTAAGCAATTGAAAATATCTATACAAGAGTGATAGTTGGGTAACAAAAACAGAAGGTATTTTCATCTTTTCCATAGAACGGCATAATCTGTCAAATGAAACGAGTTCAACAAGAACAAGAGTTGCCATAACGGTAACATATCCTTTAAGAGCAATGACAGTTGCAGATACTACACCTCCACGTAAAGTGATATAATCGGCAAAAACCACAGGATGTTTATCAATAAACACATTGGCACCGGCGGCAAACAGTAAGAATGGTGATATAACTAGTAACTTTTTCAGAATAGGTCTAATCTTTACCTCATACATAACTATAACAAAAACAGGCAAGGCACTAAGGGCTATTACTCCGGCCACATTGTATTTACTAACAGATACAACGGCAAAGACAAAAACGATCAGAGATATAAGCGCTGCCCGTCCATCTAGTTTAACAGCACCCATTACCCATTTTCCTGTTACGTTTACGGATTAAAAAACCAAATAGAACCAAAACACCTCCTACTAACATAGCACCAAGCAAACCGGAAAGAGAAGTACCGACATAAGCCTTTGCAGTACTGGTTGCGTCACCTCGAAACCCATAATCTGGCAGAAATGCCATTTTCTCCTGAATTTTAGTCGCAAAAGAGGCGATAATATTTTCACTTCCGGAAATCTCTTCACTGCCTGTTACCCGTGCGATAGACCATTCAAGTCCATCAGGTGATGATGATGCAAAGAGAGAAAAAACTCCGCCGACAAGAATTGCTGCAAACATTAATGATAAAACAATACGAGTCTTTGTCTGCTCTTTATTTGCCATAAGTAAAGCCGGTTGTGTAGATCGAATAAAAGAGATAACACCAAGCGTTACAATGCCTTCAACGATTCCAATAACAAAATGAATTGGCAACATGAAAAGAACAAAGGTTTTAAAGGGCAACTCACTATTTCCCGACGCTACAGTCTGAAGAATAACGAAAAAGGAGCCAAATAAAAGGCCAACAACTGCTGCCGTTACTGAAGCGACAGCCATTCTCTTCTTGTTGCTAAAGTCCCCGCAGATAGATTTGAAAATCAGTGGATATGCAATGAAGGCAGGGAAAAAGGCAAGATTAAAAACATTTGCACCAAGTGCCAGAATCCCTCCATCTGCGAAGAAAAGAGCCTGCAGTGTAAGAACAGAGGCCAATGTAATAAAGGCCCTATGTGGCCCCAGCAGAATAGAGAGCAGAAGTCCACCGCCGATATGTCCTGATGACCCGGTTCCAGGTATAGAGAAATTTATCATCTGTGAAGCAAAAATAAAGGCGCCCGTTACAGCCATAAGAGGAGTTTTATATGTATCCTCCTCCCTGGAAACCTTCTTTGCAGAAAAAGCGAGAATAGCGCCTGAGATTGCACAAAAGGTTATACCAACTGATGGGCTTAACAGAGCATCTGACATGTGCATAATGACCTCTTAACCTTAATTTATTACTGATGTTTTAATAAAAATAATATGATACAGTTTGCCAGTGCTATATTTTATAAATTCGTGCTACCAGCTAAAAGAGTTCTGTTTGCATAGGCGATAATATTCTATCTTGCTACCTGAAAATGTCTACAACCGGTATCATTCTAGTAATTTTATCAGCTTTCACCCATGCATCGTGGAACGTTGTATCTAAAAGAGATGGGGCAGATCCTACATCATATTTCATAAGGGCGCTTTTCTGGTGCGCCCTTCTATATCTGCCGTTGTTTATTTATATCCAGACAAAAATCACCTATACGTCAACTTATTCTGTTTGTTTAACACTTTCTGCATTAGGTTCCGGATTTTACTTTCTCTCTCTTGGGAAGGCCTATGAGAAAGCACCTGTTTCAATAGTATATCCGATAGCCAGAACTTTTCCCATTCTTGTTGTTACCTGGGCGGGACTTTTCTTAAATGAAAAACCGGAAATTTCAGGTCTTATAGGAATTATTATTATTGTTGCCGGATGCTTTGTTCTCCCTCTGCCGTCACTGAAACCTGGCAGCACCGGCATAAGCTTGAAACTTTATCTCAACAGCGGAACGATGTGGGCACTTCTGTCGGCGCTTTTTACAAGTGCATATTCAATGGCAGACAAAGTTGCAGCAAAAAGCTATGCCGGACTTCCAACTTCTTCCGCCATTTACATGAGCATAAACTATGTGTATATACAAAATGCGGTAAGTTTAATATTCCTGTACTCAATTCAGAAACTTCAAAAAAAAGAGATTGCTCATACTCCGTTGAAATATGCCATCCCATCCGGCCTCGTATTTCTAGTCTCTTATTTCCTGGTTATGCTGGCAATGCGGATCGATTCTGTCGCTTATGTTGTTTCACTCAGGCAGATAAGCATAGTTATCGCAGCAATAGTATCAATGGTCTGGCTTGAAAAGAAATTTTCACTGCCAAGATTTATTGGCTCTGCAACTGTGTTTGCAGGAGCTTGTATTATTTCGTTTTGGGGTTAAGACTACCGATCACATCCTCAGATTTTTCAACCTTAAGAGCCTCTCTCCATTTTCCAGTTGCCCTTTTCCAGTCAATTGTGACATCAGAAAATGAAACCTTTTTGGCGTTTCGTACATAAAACGCATATGGTAAACCGCTCTTTGTCCAGTAACCAAAGACTCCATATGGATCCGGTGCGACACCATTAAAATCATCTTTCATCTCGCCGAACATAGACATATGAACCCGACTGAAATGAATCTCTTCTGCCGGTACAGAAGCGCTTCCACCGATAAAATTCGCTCTATTTGCCGATGCAATAATGTTGTCGAAACGTATTCTTCTAAGGGAAGCAGGAGAACTTGCCTTATCTCCCGTCCAAAGGAAAAACGCCTTCTTGACATCCATAATCATATTGCTGAAAAGAACATTTTCAATTGCCGGACCATGATGTATGCCGTACTCAGGATGAGTCGGCACCAGTATATTTATTCCTGTACGTGATTCCGGAATTATGATATTGTTAAATGTGCAGTTTCGTATAGGTCCATCTCCTTCATATCCCAAACGTATGGCATTGCATGGGGATATCAAAGTACAATTGGAAACTACAACATTCTCACAAGCGCGGTTATCGTATCCAAAAAACTCTACACTTGACTTAAGAGCAATACAATCATCTCCTGCTGCTATATGACAATCACTGATGTGAACATTTTTTGAACAATCCACGTCAATTCCGTCTGTATTTGGCCCGCGCAGATTATTCTTAAGAGTAATAC
>JAEUSG010000716.1 GCA_016788315.1 Fibrobacterota bacterium
GGTTTTATTTCTTGAAGATGAGTATCTTTAAATTACAGGAATAAAACAGGAGGATACAATGGCAGAAAAAACACGCAAAGGAACAGATCCTAAACTTGTAGCAAAACCTTTTTCTTATAAAGATTTAGTCAGCTATCAGGAAGGCTCTATTGTAAGCAGAACAATCATGGATAAGAATGAGGGGACAATAACCGTCTTCGCATTCGCTGAAGGGCAGAGACTTAGTACCCATTCGGCACCATTTGATGCATTAGTCGAAGTGATTGAAGGAACGGGTATAATAACTATCGAAGGAGTGGAACACCAGGTAGCTGACGGGCAACAGATAATAATGCCCGCCAACAAACCTCATGGTGTAACAGCAAAAGAGCCTTTTAAGATGGTTCTGGTAATGATCCGTGCTGCTTAGCGGCACTTCACTTTGACAACTATCTTTTTCACAGGTCCGGCGCTGTTAAGAATTACGCCGGGCTTGTGACCATCCTGCGGATATAATAGAGCAAATTCACCGGCGTTCAGTTTAAGATCTGTTCCCTGCGCATCATGATAGAATACAAGATCAGCTTTTGGTGTCTGGTCATCTGCCACTTTAAGCTCATCAGCTGGAATGTATGCGCAAATTTCACTGCCTGCAACAATGTACTGAATATCAAGATAAAGTTTATGAGATTCCCATTTCTTCTCATTCGATGGAACTGTTGTATAGCTCTGAACAAGGGCGAAACAGTCGGAACCTTCAATTTCATATTTGCCGTCTGCTAAATCAGGCGAAGCTTTTTCCTGGAGATATTTAAATCCCTTTTCAAGAAGCGAACCGGGAACGCAATAGTCCTTGTAGTTTTTTAAAGTATCCTTAACCATTTGAAATTCCTTTCTGTTTGTTCGATGTACCGTGCAAAAATAAAACGGCTAAAAGATATAATAATGCAATGGTGGTAAGTGCACTCTGCAAGCCATAAAGAGTCGCAACACTCATGACTATAAGCGCACCTAAAACTGAAGCAACTCCATTTATACCGTAAAGCCAGGAAATTGAATTTCTATGACCCTGCATGGCCAGTATGTTCAATGCATGCGGCATAAAGAAGCCCATTCCAAATCCGGGAATTATTGTCAGAATTGCAGCACAAAGGAGTCTGCCGTTGTATGATGCAGCGAAACCGCTTGTCATCATTCCTTCAATAATCGGGAGAGTAAAGAAGATCCAGATTGGTATAACAAATATGAATTTCCTTATAACATGCGGTGTATTTCCTGTTTTTCCTGAAATCAATGCTGCAATACCTGATGATATCAGCATAGCTGCTATCACAAGAGAGAGCGAAAGTGTCGGATGGCCAAGATATAACATCAACCTGTGAAGCAGTAGAATTTCATATCCCATATATCCGACGCCGATTAATAGAAAATATGGTACAAAAAGGGCCGCTTTTCTTCTATCACTGTCTGCCAGCATAGTTCCACAGATGACTAGGAAAAGGATTGTTACCGCAATTAAAAGTTTGAATAATGTAGGGTGCAGCCCCTTAAATACATCGTTCTGAAATGGTTTGTCATCACTTACAGATGCGATAGGAATCCCGTTGGGGGAGGTCCGAATGAACATTTCGGCTGAAACAATTCCCTTTGCCATTCCGCCGAGATCTCTATCCTCTTCGTGAATGTATGGAATATAAATCGCATTGGCAGGAGTTGAATCAGAAAAGGCCTTAACGGCTGCCACAGAAGATGAATCGGGGAGATCTTTCCAGAAAAGTAAAACAAAGCGGTATGCATTATCAGGATATGCCAGCATAGCAGATCTTCTGATTGCTTCGGGGAGGGCATACCCTTTGTCTTTAAGCATATCAGCCCAGGTCATAATGTAGCGTGAGGCTCGGTGGGGGTTGTGCACTGCAATTGCAATTCTGCCGCCGGGACGAAGATGGTTGTAATAATCTTTGAAAGCCTCTTTTGTCATCAGATAACTTTCGGCGAGCACTCTGCCTCCAGCTTCAGCATGATTGCCCTGTGCAAGAAGTAGAAGAATTACGTCGTAGTGCTCCTTTGTAGAACGGATAAAACGGCGCCCTTCATCTGTAACCGCTGTTACACCTTTAAAGTCAAGTACTCCACCGTTATAGGCACTATTGCATTTAACATAAGAGGTTAGAGAGGGATTAACCTCAACGGCTGTAAGATGTTTTCCTCCAGCAAGTCGAAAAAGATGGCAGTCGAGGCCTGCACCGGTTCCAATACTTAAGACTGAGTCACATGAGCCGGAAACAAATGGGACGAAGCCTGCAAATTGTCGCAGGTATACATTGACAGCATTGCTGTCCTTAGCGAAATTGAACTCAGTTGCAGGAATCGAACCATCAGTGTAAACAAGCCTGCTTGGTACATTTGATGATGTTTCTGTAACATCTAATCTGCCGAATGCATCCCAATGAGTTTTTACATGCCGGGTTCCATATCCTTTCAATTCGCTGAACAAACTTTTACCGGGCACATCCCTGTCCAGAAGCGCATTTTCAAGGCGGCTCCTTGAAAGACCTGCAACAATTAAGGAAACGGACAACAACAGCGATACAACAATAAAAACAATGTTTTTCTTTATGTAGCTCACATTTGCAGACGCCAGAAGCAAAGGGACAATAGCGGCAAGGATAATTGCAAATGGTGGAGTGAATAACGAAATAACGGGTACTGCAGAAAGCGCTCCGATACCTGCACCAAGCAGATCTGCTGAATAAATAACAGATGCTTTTTCAACCATTCTGCGATATATCAATGACAATAATAATCCGTGGACAATAAAAGGTGGGAGAGAGACCACACCAAAAGTAACCCACATAAACAGGGGATCATCTGAAGGAAGTTTAATCAAGGTAATTAATGATGCCAGAATCGAGGCTCCAAAAATAACAGGGGCTTTAATCAGCAGGAAATTATCGTCGGAATTTTTAAAGAATCTGCCAGCAAGCGCGGCTCCAATTCCAATTCCGCAAACTGCTGTAGAAATTGCAAAAAAGACAAAATCCTGATAAATTATGAACGCAGCAAGCCTTGTCAGAGCGGTTTCAAAAATAAGAGATGAGAATCCAATAATGAAGATTAGAAGTGAAAAAGTTTTAGTCATTTTTATACTATTAATCTTTTTTTATAAAATCTTTGAATCGCGCTTGCCCTTCTGCACCAAAAAAGAGTGTTGGAGTCTCTTTCTCGTTGGAACCGCCTTCCTCGGCAAAGAGAACAAAATCCAATGGAACGTTCTGCTCTTTACCATAGTAGTCGACAATATCATCGGCACTTAGAGTGAATGCACCAGCTCTTTTAGTTAGTGAAAATTTGTATCCTCCACGCAGATTCAGCATACGGTATATGATTTCAGTGCAGCATTGCTGCCCTCCGTCGTTAAAATCAAAACGAAAATCATAATCAGACCCGACAAAAGAGAAGGCATCTGCAAGAGCAGCTATCTGCTCTTCATTACTAAGTCTGGGGCGCAGGACAACCATGCGGTTAAAGTGATCCTCCATTAAATTGTCCATTGAATTAAGAATTACCCCTTCAGAAACAGCTTCAATGGCATCGATCTCATTACCGTTTTCCAGGCGCTCCTTCTGCATGTTTTTGAGGATAATCTCTGTTCCTAGCCTGCCGAGTTTCCTTACATTTTCTTCAGTAAAACCGATTCTATTTCTGGCTTCATGATTTCCAACATAGGCAATGCCATGCTTAAATCTTCCCGGCAGAAAAACGTTGCTCATATAACCGGCTGAAAATGTCAATATTATATCGCCTGGCAGAAGAAGCTCTTTTACACTTCTTTTCTGCTCTTCTGTAAACGTTAAGGGGGTTGCAGTCGGTGATTTGAAATCACCGGCAGCAGTGAAGAGAACATCCCGTATTGCATTAATATTGTTGCCTACGGTATTTCTAATACCAATTGCCAGCTCCCTGATCACGCTATGGCGAATCTGATTACTAACTTCAGGGAGAATCGGTGAGCTCTCTTTTAAAATGTATTCAACTCTTTCCTGTGTCGCATTGTACCTGATTTTGATATCGTCAATAATCATTCTATATTGCGGATCTCTGACATATAGCTGCGACAACGGCGAAGATGAGTCTGCAAGCTCTTCGTTAAATAAAACCCATGCCATTCGAAGAGCTTTGATATTGCCGACAGCTGTAATCTGCTGAAAGAGAGAGTCAAATGTGCCTGCTTTTATTTCAGACTTAGGATATGCTTCATTCAGCTTAGCCTTGCCTGAAGGCTCTTTAAGAAATGTTGAAACGGCTAAAGATGTTGTGTAGCTTATATGAAGTCCTGCG
>JAEUSG010000732.1 GCA_016788315.1 Fibrobacterota bacterium
ACAATAAGAAAGTATTTGATGCCACCGCACGATACATTCGTGATCGACATCCACATCTTGCAGACAAGGTCTTATATTTCAGCGAAAAGGCTCCCGTGTTTGAAGTGTTCGGAGTTGAGAAGGAAATCGAAAAGGGACTCCGCAGAAAAGTATGGCTTAAGAAAGGTGGATCTCTTGTTTTTGACCATACAGAAGCAATGACTGTTATCGATGTAAATACCGGACGCAATGTCGGCAAGAAAGATGCAGAGGATACTCTTCTTCGTAACAATCTTGAGGCTGCCGAGGAAATCGCAAGACAATTAAGACTGCGCGACATAGGCGGTATCATTGCAATAGATTTTGTGGATATGAAAAAGCCTGAAAACAGAAAAAAACTGCTAGATACTTTTCGTGCAGCACTGAAAAAAGATCCTACACCTACAAATCTAGGAAGTATCGGTGATTTTGGAATAGTTCTGCTAACCAGAAAGCGTGAGGGGCAGAATCTGCACGCTGCAAGTACCGAGCTTTGTGAAGCTTGCGGAGGTAGTGGTAAGATATTCTCTAAATCTACGGTTCTGGCAAGACTTGACAGGCACCTTATGAAAATCAGAAGTGCTTTAGGAATTAAAAAGGCCATCCTCATCATAAATCCAGGGTTTGCCCATTATCTCCGCCAGGAAAAGGAACGTCTGCTTAAGGAAATCCAAAAGGCGGGCAATATCAAGCTAATAATTGAAGAATCCGGAACCATGGCTATGGATAACTATGAGATTTGGGATACTGCTAAGACTGAAGAGTTTACACGGCTTCTTCAGCCTGTTGCAGCAGTAGCAGATAAACCTTAATAATTTTGAATAAATAGTCTGCTCTCCAAGGTCTAACCGTCACTATGAGAAATTGTGATGGGCAGGCTTTCGTTGAGACTGCAATAGTGCTTCCATTCGCGTTCCTGTTGCTGTTTCTGCTTTTTGAGTTTTCTTTGGTATATGTTGCTAACAATCTTCTTGAACTGGCAACATTCAGAGCTGCACGTTCCTATCTTTCTGTTTATGACAAAGAAACTGCAGATAAAGCATTTGCCCTTACAATGAAACCGGTAAATTTTTCCGGCAATAAAAAAGTCTTGTACTACTCTGAGTATGGTGAAACTGATAATGAAATAACTGTATCAATAGTCTATTTTTACACACCTTTGTTTCCAATTTATCGCCTTGCTGATTTACTTTCTATTAATCTTAATGAAGCATCGTCAAAGCCCCTTATACAGCGAGGGCTTACTGCAATTTCTGCAGAGGGGGAATCAGAAAATCGTATAATCAGTATGTGCACAGTTCGGAAATTGAACAAATGAAAAACAGTTGCAGCGGACAGATAATTGCGCCGCTTTTATTGCTCTTAATACCTGCGGTAGTTCTGCTTGGCATCTCTTTTCAGTCGGGACGGGCGACACTCACGCGGATTAAGCTCCAAACAGAGGTTGACTGTGTTACAGCCTCTGTTGCCGCCTGGATTACAAATGGACTT
>JAEUSG010000739.1 GCA_016788315.1 Fibrobacterota bacterium
ACAGTAGAGCAGTTGTTGCCTCTGCAGGTGATGACATATTCATAAAAGTTGTGAAATCATTCAGATCGTGAGAATATGCTGTCGCCGTACGCTCAGATCGTCGTGCAAGAAAGAGATTGATCAAACGCCTACACGCGTATAGTAAATCACCCGTATGTGTTGCTGACAATAACTGCAGTTCACTTGGAGTGGAATCCAAATTGTTTGGTTTCATTTGTGAAGTGCCTTTCATAGAGTTCTTTATGCATATGAATTCTGTTAAGAACCTGTTTGGCTTCATCAAAGGTAATCACAGGCTTACAATAGATCATTTTGACGCTTTTAGCAAATTCGTCAATGAAGGCCATTGAAAACCCTTTAAGCTCTTTTGACACCTGTTCTAGCGTACCGTCAGAAATTTCAATTTTACGATATTTAAGAAGCGAGATTATTTCTTCCGGTCCTGGATTGTTAAATGTCCATACTCGATCAAATCTGCCTGGACGGGCAAGAAGCGACTCGGCTATTGAGCCAGGATTGTTCGAAGTTGCAAGCAAGATAATACCATCCTGAGCGTCAACACCATCAATACCGTTTAGGAGTGTCTGCAGGGATAATTTAGGCATGTCTTTATGTACACCGGCTGACTGGTAAGCGGTGAATTTGTCTATATCTTCTAGAAGGATAGCTACTATGTCATGCTTTGTGTGGAATAGTTTGTAGTCAAGATAGAGCTTGCGACTGGAAAATGATCTTAGATTGCCAGAAGGATCAATGTATTCGGTAATGTTTCTACTATCAATTCCATAGTATTTACAAAGCGACCTGATTAGGGAGGTTTTTCCGGCACCGGAGCCCCCCACAAAAACATATCCCCGTTTCCATGGTTGGTTCATGTTTTTGTATAGTTCTTTGCTATCCAAGAATTTTTCAAAGTCAGCTCTTATATCATTAAGAAGGTTATCAGCATAAAAAAGTCCATCAAAAGCAGCCGGATTTATTTCACTGTGTGATGGAACGGTTTCAACCATTGTTTTGGCTAATCGGTGCAATGTGGACCTAACTTCAGCTGTGTCCCACAATAAACCATCTTCATTTACAAAAACTAGCTTAGGGTATACTGGGTTTTCTGTCTTAATGTGGCAGAAGTTAATAAGATATAGCCCTTTTTCAATCTGCTCTAAAGAGGTCTCGTCAGTGTTAAATATATCATCAATAGAATTATTGTTTAGATTGTTATCAGAGCTAAAATCACAATAAGTTTTTTTTACAAAGCTCCACCGCTTATTCTGTAATTTGTTTACATATCTTTTTAGTCTTGAATAGCTGAATGGCGCTTCCATTGTAAAAAAATCAGTATCTCCAATTACTTGTTTTAGGATGCTCAGTATACGAGCATCCTGAAATGTATTTAGATAAACCGGATCCATGTTAAAAAGAATGTGTTGTTTGTTAAAACAGGAGAATTTTGTTTCTTGTTCTGTTACCATATTCGTTTCCATTTCTTTGGGTTTGAATTTAAGTGTTCTATAATCTTACTCTTCTTGACGATTATACAGTCTTTCTGAATACGACCCTTTTCGTTTTTAATTGCTCTTTCAATAGCATTTTGAATAGCTATCTCATCTTCTGCTGTTAATCCGGCAGCATGTTTATTGCATGTCTTAACATCAGCATCTAGTGTTATGGATTTAACATATGTACCCTCATAGAATAACTCGAACTCACAACCGCACACTGGGCATTCAATCAGGTTTAATTGCCGGCACTTCTCGCTTCCAGTATATATGACAACAGGCATCTGCATTCCTCCTTATGACATCTAACCACAGAAAACACTAACATTATGTTATGTTAGTATAATAGGCAAAAAAAACCGTCAGAATAGCTCTTTTAAGTCCTGGTATGTAGCTAATCTCTGATCGTCCAAAGCTATAAGTTTTGAGACGTTGCTGTCTACTATTTTTAGCATCCTATCGTCACCTAAATAAGGTATAGGTAAATCTATAAGGTGAGAAATATGGATCATTGGCAAAGAACCGGGAACGAAGGGGTATAGAAGTCTATATTTTTCGTTGGCCCACAATGCAAAAAACACCTTGGCCATTCTAGGGTCAACGCCTTGTTTTAGGCTTAGTCTCAGTAGAACATGGTTGTGATAGGCATTAGTAAGAGTGGAGTCAACGACCATAGCATAATTTTGTTCCGGGTTGTTATTAGGTTGTGTTGATATAAGTATGTCCAACTTTTTAAGTTGTAGCAGTTTTTTTGTAATTGGTATGTTGATTTCGTTATCGGAAAAGGTTTCACGTAAAAATCTGCTTTGGCTTATAATTCCTGATGTAACTAATCGCCCTTTTTTATAGCTTGAACCTTCTTTTCTGTTTGCCGCTACAATCATGTTTACGCCAACATTAACATCAAACAAATCACCTAGTGCTGTTAGTGGAGTGAGTGATTGAAGGTGATTAAAGTAATCGATTCTTTCAGGTAGGTGGTGTGCCGGCAAGAGACTGTTGGTAAGCGTCTTGTTTGTAACGACAACTTTGAATTCACGCGAAGGCTCTTTAGGACTTGTAGTATGTCTGAAGTGTACTTCAAATTCGTCGTCTGTTGTGGAGTTCCTTCTGTGCAATGATACTTTGACTCCGTTTAATTTAGAGTTGGGTAAAAAGTCGAGAACTGTCTCAAGTGAGGTTATACTGTATTTAAGTGTTAGCTTCTGTCGGAATTCTTGAAACGAACTACCTGCTGCAAGAGACATAGATAGTATTACAGGCAATTCAAGGTCAGCCGTATCTAGAGCATTTAAATAATGTTGAATCTGAGAATGGTCAGCTGGAGTGAAGCCAAGTAGAAGAGGATTATGAAATCTATTCATAGTAACATTAATATATGTTTGGTTTAGAGAAAATGCAAGCAAAAAAATAAATGTATCAATAAAATCTTAGTTGACCAATCGAGTGCTGGCATCCATATTAATGATGAGATAGATTGACATATGATTATAAATATGTAGCATTAAAAAGGGCTATAATGTGAAACTGCCCAATTGTTTAACTGGTACTGTTTTTGTATAAGAAGTTGTTTCCACGATTTTAAAAACACAGAATTACATAATGTTATGTAAGATGATTTATATGCTTGATTATTAACGTAATATGAGCTATATTTAGGGAGGCATAGATCGCACTTCAAGGTATTTGGTCAAAAGTAGGATAAATACTATGTGGTGTGAGAAATATAAATGCTGAGCTGCTGGCAGGTAATTTAGGTTACCTGTTGGCTCGCTATTAAGTTAAATAGAGTAATAAATGGTCAACAAAAGGCAACAAGAAATGCTGTTTTGCGCGTAAACGAGTTCTCAATTGTTTATCGCTTTCAATAAACATTTTATTGCCTGCATATTGGTATAACTTCAGCAAGGGGGTATTAAATGGTATCTAAGACACCGACAGGGGCAAAGACTAGAATGCGTATAGGTTCATATACTATAGATGATGAACCAGAGAATCTCTTAAGTCCAGAAGAAGTGGAACGCGAGATGTTTCAAAATAGAATTAGTAGGTATGACCAGCACAAAGCATTTCAAGATGCCAGGATTGATGGTATTAACGTTACGATAACGCCGACAGAATTGCTTAGCAACCATCTACTAATGCCAAACTATAAGTTCCTAATGCCACCGCAAGAGTACCTCAAAAAGCACAGAGATAAGCACTTAGGCTTTTATTATCATGTGGATGAAAAATATAAAGCATATAAAGCATTGAGCTTATGCCGGCATCTAAGACTACGTGATGTATTCGGTACATCTTTAGAAGTTCAAGATACATATGGCAATATGAAAATCATGTACCAATCATTGATACTGCCGGAAGAAGATAGCCTACGGATGCCATCACAAACTTATAACTGTTCATTGCAAAGAAGCACTAAGTCCATGTTGCTTACTAATAAAGCGTTGGGATACAAAGAACCTTTCCCATTACGAATGAATAGAGACAACTACTCTTTGGAGGAAGGACTTAGTAAGAAATATTTCGACACAGGTTCGCCGGAAGATGGAACACCGGACGAATGTGTACTAGACCAATACAGTGGGAAAAAAATGTTTATAAAAATTATGAACCGCATAATAGAATTGTCGTTATATACTATGATAGAGTTCGCTAGGGATAAACGAATTAAGTACAAGTTGAGTGAAATAAAGAAGATTATCTCATCTAGCAATTATGGACATGATGACTATGTCTCAACGTATGATCTCTTTCGTATCCGCTTTAATAAAATCGAATTAGCGTATGATTTTTACACTTCTAAAAACAATTCGGTGTATATCAACAACTTATGCCGGAATCTCTATCCAAGTGATGCTTTGGCTAAAACAAACAAAAATGGTGTTACTCAAAAGGTTCGAAGCGAATCAAAGGACATTTCATATACCAAATGTGAATTTAGAACTGTAGTTTTGCATCGATATGAAACAGTCTTACGTGGGATTCATGCAGCAAAGTTCTCTAGACAAAGTGAATCAATAC
>JAEUSG010000031.1 GCA_016788315.1 Fibrobacterota bacterium
AAACGGAATAACACCGTCAACTACAATAGCTTTGGAGTCTGCAATATTCTGTCCAGCTGGTATTGTGAGTGTGGTTGCATTTCCAGCACTATCAAGAAGTGTTCCTGCAACTGCTATTGGTGAAACGGCTGTAAGATCAAGTGACTCATCTCCTACCTGTACAGTATATGTTCCAGATGCTGTGTTAGAGTATGCAAATGGTGATATTGTTACTGTACGATCAGTTGTTCCAGTTTCCAGTGTAACTGTCATATCACCGCCAGTGAGTTCAACATTTTCACTGAAGTTTACTTTTACATTTATGACATCACCAACTTTGTAAATGCCGTTGCCTGAGGTTGATGTAACTGAGGTAACGGTAGGAACAACTCCATCTATAGCTATATCCTTAAGATCTGAAATATTCTGACCAGCTGGAATATCAAATATGCCAGGGTTACCTGATGCATCAAGCAGTGTTCCGGCAGATAAAGAGAGAGGTGTCTTTGCTGCAAGATCTCCCGATACATCACCTGTCTGAACTGTATATGAGCCAGTTGCACTGTTAGCCGGACCAAATGGTGCTATCATAACAACCTGATCAACTGTTCCTGTTTCAAGAGTAACAAGAAGGTTTCCACCAGACAATGTTACATTCTCACTGAAGTTCACTGTAACATTTACAACATCACCAAGTTTGTATTTACCATTACCGCTTGTTGAAGTTACAGAGGTAATGGTTGGTGCCCAGCCATCAACTGAGATAGATTTAGCATCTGCAATATTCTGACCAGCAGGGATACTAAGTGTTGTAGGGTTACCCGCTGCATCAAGTATCGTTCCAGCAGAAAGAGCCAACGGTCCGATGGCAGTGAGATCCAGCGACTCATCATTCAATTGTACGGTGTATGTTCCGGATACGCTATTTGCCGGGCCAAACGGTGCAATTGACACAACACGATCTGTCGTGCCTGTTTCAAGAGTAACAAGAAGGTTCCCACCTGAAAGAGTAACATTCTCGCTGAAATTAACAGTTACATTAATATTATCACCGAACTTATATAATCCATTGCCACTCGAAGAAGTTACAGACGAAACAATAGGTATCACACCATCTATCACAATAGCCTTAGCATCAGCAAGATTCTGTCCAGCTGGAATTGTGAGTGTTGTCGGGTTGCCAGCTGCATCAACCAGTGTTCCGGCAGATAGGGCTACTGGGCCATTTACATTAAGATCAAGTGATGCATCTCCAGCTTGTACTGTATAGGTTCCTGTTGCAGATGTTGCAGAGGCAAAAGGTGCTATCGTAACAACCCTATCCGTTGCACCAGTTTCAAGAGTCACTTCGATATTACCACCAGCTAATGTAACTGCTTCACTGAAGTTTACTGTAACATTAACAACATCTCCAACCTTCTTAAGTCCATCTGAGGTTGATGATGTTATCGAAGCAACATATGGAATAACTCCATCTACAACAATAGCTTTAGCATCTGCGATATTCTGACCTGCCGGTATTGTGAGTGTAACTGCGTTACCCGCTCCGTCAACCAAAGTTCCAGCAGATAATGCAAGTGGTCCATTTGCTGTCAAGTCCAGTGTCGCATCATCAGCCTGTACTGTATATGTACCAGATGCAGACGATGCAGATGCAAAAGGTGCTATCGTTACAACTCTATCTGTTGCACCTGTCTCAAGGGTAACAAGGAGGTTACCGCCTGCAAGTGTTACATTTTCATTAAAGTTCACTGTAACGTTTATGACGTCACCAGCTTTGTAAGTTCCATTCGCTGTTGAGGATGTAACAGAGGACACAAATGGAACAACACCATCTATTGCGATATTCTTGGCATCTGCAATGTTCTGTCCAGCTGGTATGGCAAGTGTTGTCGGGTTGCCTGCTGCATCCAGCAGAGCTGCTGTTCCTGCTAATGTCAATGGGCCATTTGCTGTGAGATCAAGAGAAGCATCTCCAGCCTGAATTGTATATGTTCCAACAGCGCTATTTGCAGGGCCGAACGGAGCAATAATCACTTTTCGATCAATCGCACCAGTCTCAAGAGTAACCTCAAGATTATCGTCAATAAGGGTAACATTTTCGCTGAAGTTCACTGTCACATCAATAACATCACCTACTTTGTAAAGACCATTAGCAGTTGTCGAGGTAATTGATGACACTGCTGACACAACACCATCTATAACGATATCTTTCCCGTCTGCAATATTCTGCCCGGCTGGGATATTCAATACTGCGCTGTTACCTGCAACATCTGTCAAGGTACCACCCGTTAATGAAGGAGCGCCGTTGACGGTCAGATCCGAAGACACATCACCAGCCTGAACTGTATACGTTCCCGAAGCACTACTTGCGGGTCCGAAGCTATTTATTGTTACTACACGATCTGTCGTGCCGGTCTCAAGAGTTATCTGAATTGTTCCACCGGCCAGTGTTACATTTTCGCTGAAGTTAATAGTGACATTAACATTTTGTCCAATACCATAATTTCCATTTGAATTTGATGAAGTTACCGAAAGTATTGTTGGAGCTACGCCATCAACTACAATATTTTTACTATTGGAAAGATTTTGCCCCACAGGAATTGTCAATAATGCACTATTTCCGGCAGCATCAGTTATAGTTGAGCCTGAAAGAACCAGGGGGCTTACTGCTCCGAGATCAGCGGACTCATCTCCTACCTGAATAGTATATGTCCCTGATGCGGTGTTCGCCGGGCCAAATGGTGATATTGTAACATCCCGATCCGTAACTCCTGTCTCCATTGTGACAAGCAGATCTCCTCCAGCCAATGTTACATTTTCACTGAAATTAACCGTTACATTAACTGCATCACCGGTCTTATATGTGCCATTCGCAGTAGTCGAAGTAATTGATGTCACTGCAGGCGGTGTAATATCAATCACCAGCTCATTGTTTGATGCATCAGCTCCAACATTTCCGGCAACATCAGTTGCAGTAACTGCAACATTATAGGTATTCTGTACAAGTAGTGCCAGCACATCATTTGCCAGGCTCCATGTGCCATCCATATTGTTTGTTGCCGTATTCGTCTGACCTGCTACAGTTACTTCAATAACTGCATTATTATCGTTTACAGTACCCGAGAGTGCTGGAGTCTGATCATTTGTTATCAGATTATTAACAGTTACTACAGGTGCCGTTATGTCAACTATTAATTCATTGCCGGTTGCATCATTGCCTACATTTCCACCCGGGTCGGTAGCAGACACGGCGACATCATATGTTCCTGCTGCAATAGTAGTTAGCTGATTATCAGCAAGAGTCCACGTCCCATCTCCATTATTTACTGCACTTTTTGTCTGACCTGCCACTGTCACGCTGACAGTGGCTGTATTATCATTTATTGTACCGGCCAATGATGGCGTCTGATCATTTGTTGTTTTTGAAGTCACGGTTACTGTTGGAGCTGTTATATCAATTTTCAGCTCATTCGAAGTAGCATCAACACCAACATTTCCTGATGCATCCTCTGCAGAAACCTGAACATCATACACACCTTCTGCAACTGTTGACAAAATATTGTCCGAAAGAGTCCACGTTCCATCCATATTGTTTGTCGCAGTTTTTGTCTGACCATCAACTACCACTTCAATGGCTGCTGTATTATCATTAACAGTACCTGAAAGAGCTGGTGTCTGGTCTTTCGTTGTCAAGCTAGATATAGTAACAACTGGAATGGCATTATCCAGAGTGGCGTTCTGTGAAACGGCATACGCCGACACAACAAGACTATCAGAAGCTTTAAAACGAATCCTGAAATCGGTAATACTTATACCATTTAGTGTGTGAGATGAAACTACATCTGCATGGCGTGTATTAAAAGTAAAAGAATGGATTGCACCTGTCCAATCAACTGAAGAAGCATATCGGCTACCTCCATTATCCTGCCATTGTGCCGATAAAGCTAAAGAGGCATCTCCATTTGAAGGAGAATACCAGTTCGTTCCGCCATTATCGCTGTATTCGAAATTCTGCAATATGAGCAGATCATTCTGCAAATCTTTCAACCTGAGAGAGATGGTTACAAGACCATCACCGGCCGTACTTTGTGATACTTGTGCTGCAGGAATAACATCAGCAGCAGCATATCCGGCTGATGGTGCGCTATTTGGAACGGAGGCGCCGTCAGAATAATCCGATTCTGTCAGATTATCAACACTATTTCTGCTCTTAGTGGCAAATTGATATCTGGCAATCGGCGACGATAGCCCTGTGACCACTTTGGTAGACCATACCGCTATTGTCTGCCATACAGGAGCTACATCAAGCGAGCCATCTGCCTGAACAAATTTGTTTGTATACAATTCCTTGATTGCATAAGAGAGTCCTGCCGCTTCAGAGAGATTAGGTGATACATCAAGACTGACAGTTGACGCTGTAGGCAAAGTCAAAAGCGGAGCCTGTGGCTTATATGGTTTTACATAAACATCTGTTGTATTCTCACTTACTGTTGAATTACCATAATCGTCAACATGGATTGCCTTAATAGCGCTAAAGAAGTCTGCTCCATTGAGCAGAAGTGATAAATCCTTTGCACTTGGATTTGCCGTATTAACTTCAGCAGCAACCGCTGCTCCATAACCGCCATTATTTAAGTCATAGTAATAACTATTCGTATTGGGGTTTGTTTCTGTAAATGCCGCATCAAGTGAAGGAGAATTACCAGCAGTTAATACATCTGTAAAAGCAATCGGCATAAGGACAGACGGTGCTAAATTGTCAAGCTTTTGATTAACAGATTCTCCAAAGAGCGACAACAAACCGCTATCAAACGCTTTAAAACGGACTCTAAACTGTGAAATATCAGCAGCGCTTAATGAATGAGAAGATGCGACGTCAGCATGCTTTGTATTAAAGGTCAATGAGTAAGATGTCCCACTCCAATCTGCAGCGGAAGGATAAAGAGCCCCGCTATTATTCATCCAACCGCCGGACAATGCTGCAGATACATCACCATTTGTAGGAGAATACCAATTGCTTCCGCCATCGTCACTGTATTCAAAATTCTGTAAAGTGAGTACATCACCTTCAGAATCCTTAAGTTTAAAATTGATCGTTACAATTCCACTGCCATTAACTGCCTGCACAATTTGTGCTGCAGGTATAACATTATCAGCTGCATATCCAACAAATGGAGCATTGTTAGGAATGCTGACAGGAAGAGAGAGGTCAGATTCTGTTGCATTATCGACACTATTTCTGCTCTTAATTCTAAAAGCATACTGCCACACAGGAGAAGAAAGTCCTGAAACAGTTTTTGTGCCCCATGCTGCTATTGTCTGCCAGACCGGAGAAAGGCCAAGAGCACCGGAAGCCTGCACATATTTATTAGTTACTGTTTCGTAAATTGCATAGCTCAAGCCGGCCGCTTCGGAACTATTCTTCACCGGTGTAACATCAACACTGTTTGACGTTGGGTTATTTACAACAGGATCTGCCGGGGTAAATGGTTTGACATAAACATTTGATGTGACTTCACTAACTGTAGCATTACCAAAATCATCTGTATGGACAGCTTTAATTGCACTGAAATAATTATTGCCATACAATGTAATAATAATTGGTAAAGATGCAGGATTGGAAAGATTAACATCTCCAGAAACAGCTGTACTGTAGCCACCATTGTTCAAATTGTAATAATAATCATTTGTATTTGGGTTTGTTTCTGTAAAAGCAACATCAAGAATAATATTATTGCCTGCCGACGGCGCGGTATCAAAATGTATAGCAGAGGCAACTGCAGGCGCCACATTATCAATCACACTATTATCACTTGTAACAAAAGCAGAGATTAATACACCATCACTTAGTTTGAATCTTACCTTAAAATCTGAAGCATCGGAAGTTGTCAGTGAATGAGCAAATGAGACATCAGCATGTTTTGAATTGAAAGTAAAGCTATGTGTTGCACCGGAAAAAGTTGTTGCTGAAGAATATTTACTCCCGTTATTGTTTGTCCATCCTGTACCAAGAGCAAGTGATGCATCTCCATTTGCCGGTGAATACCAGTTTGTTCCGCCATCATTGCTGTACTCAAATCCGGAGAGTGAAACCAAATCCTGTTCGCCATCCTTTGCCTTAAATGAAATGGTAAATACACCACTTCCATTTACTGCCTGCAAAACCTGAGAAGATGTTATAATGTTATCGACAGCAAATCCACCAACAGGAACAGCATTTACTGAAGAAGCACCGTCCGATAAATCTGACTCTGTTAGATTATCTGCACCATTTCTGCTCTTAGTCTTGAATACATGGTTACAAACCGGTGAAGTGAGTCCTGTTACAGTCTTAACTCCCCAAACAGCAGCCGTCTGCCATACAGCTGTAGCACCCAATGTTCCATCGGCCTGTACATATTTTCCTGTTACAGTTTCATATATAGCATATGAAAGACCGTTTACTTCTGATCCATTCTTGTTTACAGTTACACTGACCGTACTTGATGTTGGATTTGCAACTGTTGGTGCATCAGGCTTATACGGCTTGACGTAGGTCGAACTAATCACTTCATTTACTGTTGTATAACCGAAGTCATCTGTATGCACACACTTAATTGCCGCAATATAGTCGTCACCATCAAATACACCTGTTATGCTTTGCGGTATTGGTGTGGAGGTGTTTGACTGCCCCGCTGTTCCTCCATCATATGCACCAGTATTCAGCTTATAATAAAAGGTGTTTGTATTGGGATTGGACTCCGTAAAAGCAGCATCTAAGCTTATTGTCGTTCCTGCCGTTGGTTGGCTATCAAAATGAACTGCTGTAGCTATAACAGGAAGTGAGTTATCAAGCACCTGAGGATCACTTGTCACTATTGCTGATGTCGCAATCGAGTCGTTGAGTACAAATCTTACTCTGAATGTATTTACATCAATGCTAGACAGAGGATTTGATGATGTTACATCAGCGTGTTTCGTATTAAAGGTAAAGGAGTATATTGTTCCGCTCCAATCAAGTGATGCCACATAGGATGAGCCATTGTTGTTACGCCACCCGGCACTGAAACAAGCTGAAGCATCTCCATTTGTAGGAGCATACCAATTAATGCCACCATCTTTACTGTATTCAAAATCCTGAAGATATATTGTATCTCTTTGTGCATCCATAGCACGGAAATTTACAGTTACAACACCTGCAGCATCAGTTGACTGAACAATCTGTGCAGCAGGTAATACATCTGCAGCAGTGAATCCTCCAACAGGGGGATTGTTGCCACTTGAAGCTGCTGATGAAAAATTGGACTCTGTAACATTATCTCCACTATTGACACTCTTTGTTTTAAAAGTGTGCCTTGCAACTGGACTGCTCAACCCTGTGACTGTTCTTGTTCCCCAAGCTGCCGCGGTTCGCCATACCGGTGCAGCTCCCAGCGTACCATCGGCCTGAACATATTGTAATGTTCTTGTATTGTAAATAGCATAGGAAAGACCTGCAACTTCAGAGGCATGCTCACTTATTCTTACATCTACGCTTGCCGGTTGCGGATTATCAACAATAGGTGGTGGTGGTGTATAAGGTTTTACATACACATCTGCCACAACTTCTGATGTTCCAATATTTCCAAAATCGTCGATATGGACACATTTTATTGCAGTAAAACGGTCATTGCCATCCAGCGTCGCAGTTGTAATTGCTTTTACCGGAGGGTCTGAAGTATTGCTGCTCCCTGCTGTGCCTGCATCATAAGCTGTATTATTAAGATTGTAATAGAATGTATTCGTATTCGGATTTGTTTCAGTAAAAGCTGCATCCAGAGAAAAGGTACTGCCGGCTACTGGATTTGGCACAAACTGAACAGCGGTAAGAACCACTGGAGGTTTATTGTCAAGAGCATGATTATCTGTAGTTACATATCCTGACGCAGCAATTCCATCATAAACTTTAAACCGAACTCTGAAATTACTAATATCCAGATTATCAAGAGAATGAACACTGGCCACATTTGCATGCTTTGTGACAAACGTAAATGTACCCGTTGCTCCACTCCAGTCAGTTGCAGACGCAAAACGGCTGCCTCCATTATTGGGCCAGTTTCCTCCCAATGCACCACTCAAATCACCATTTGTGGGTACATACCAATTTGTACCACCGTCATCGCTATATTCAAATGACTGCAACGACACAAGGTCAGCCTGTGCATCCTTAACTTTGAATGAAACTGTTATAGTCCCGCTTCCATCGCTACTTTGCACAACCTCTGCAGTAGGTATAACATTATCTGCAGAATAACCTCCAACTGGAGCGGTATTAACATATGATGTAGCTATTGACAAATCTGATTCCGTTGCATTATCAGCGCTGTTACGGCTTTTTGTTTTAAATGAGTATTGTGCAACAGGCGAAGTAAGACCAGTTACAATTTTTGTTCCCCAGGCTGGAATTGTCTGCCAAACCGCAGCAGCTCCCAAAGAGCCGTCTGCCTGAACATATTGATTAGTGTTAACAACGTATATTGCATAGCTCAAGCCATTAGCCTCTGAACTGTTTTTATTTACTGTTACACCTATAGAATTTGCAGTCGGTAAACTGATTGCCGGAGCAGCAGGTGTATATGGCTTCACATACACATTTGTAGTATTTTCGCTGTAAAATGTGTTACCAAAATCATCTTTATGAACACACTTTATTGCATTAATGTAGTCTGCGCCAGTGAGTACCGCTGGAATTGACAAAGCTGAAGGATCGGCAGTATTTATATCACCTACATTTGCAGCCCCATATCCATCTGTATTGCGTTCAAAATAGAAGAGGTTTGAATCGGGACTGTTCTCAACAAAAGAGGCATCCAGCGAAATAGGATTTCCCGCTACGGGAGGAGTTGTCAAAAAGACCGATGCGGAGACAGATGGTGCAAGATTATCTAACCCTTTTGTAACAGAGGCACCAGGTAAAACAGAAACAAGTGTACCATCATTTGCCTTAAACCTCAACTTAAAATTACTTACATACATATTTGTCAATGGCTTAACAGCAGTGACATCTGCATGCTTTGTATCAAAAGTAAATGAATGGATTGTTCCGCTCCAATTTACCGTTCCGGCATATTTACTACCACTGTTATCTGTCCATCCCGCATTAAAACAGCCTGACAAATCTCCATTCAATGGTGTATACCAGTTTGTACCGCTGTTATCGCTGAACTGGAATGACTCCAGTGTATTCAAATCATTTTGTTCATCTTTTATTCTGAAACGAATAGTAAAAACGCCATTTCCGTCTGTTGACTGCACAATCTGATCTGCTTGAATACTGTTATCTGCTGCGTAACCGACAATGGGTGCTGAGTTCACAATTCCAACAGCAGTTGAATAATCCGATTCAGTAAGATTATCTGTTCCATTACGGCTCTTTACCTGAAAAAGGTATTGAGATACTGGCGAATTCAATCCAGTAATAGTTTTTGTACCCCAGGCCGCTTCAGTCTGCCATACAGGTAAAGCACCAAGATTTCCGGCTGCCTGCACATATCTGTTTGTGGTACTTTCATAAATTGCATATTTCAATCCATCCGCCTCTGATGGATTTTTGTGCATTATTACATCAACAGTATTCAGGAAAGGGTTGTTGACAGTTGGAGGATCTGGTGTATAGGGCTTCGCGTAAACTGTTGTAAGGTTTTCCGTAGTAGTTGTATTTCCATAATCATCAACATGTGTGCATTTTATACCGGTGATGTAATCAAAACCTGTGATTGCCTGGTTTATTACCTTTACTGATGGAGCTGCAATATTAACATCTCCAAGTGATCCGGCATCATAGACAACACCATTAAGCCTGTAATAAAATGTGTTGGTATTTGGATTTGCTTCAGTAAAAGAGGCCCCAAGAGAGATGGTTGGTCCTGCTACGAATGGTGAAGCAAGATAAACCGGTGTTACCACTGCTGGCGGTAAATTGTCAAGAATCTGGTTTGCGCTTGTTGCAAGTGCTGCGGAAGAAGCGCCATCCTGCACTTCAAAACGTATTCTGAAATTTCCTACACTTTTATTAAGCAAAGATCGCACGGCTGTAACATCGGCATGTTTTGAATTAAACACAAAAGAATATGTCGTACCATTCCAATCTGTTGCGGAAGGAAACTTAGCGCCGCCATTAGTCGGCCATGGTAAAGCCATAGCCGCAGATGCATCCGCATTCTGCGGAGCGAACCAGGATCCGCCGCCGTTATCACTGAATTGAAATGACTGCAATGTAACAGGATCGGTCTGTGCATCCTTGACCTTAAAGTAAATTGTGAACAATCCGTTTCCATCAGTACTCTGAACAACCTGTGCAGAAGGTATAACATTCTCAATTGTGTAGCCGACATTAGGACCTGAATTTATGCTAGATGCACCGGAAGAAAGATCTGACGCTGTTAAATTGTCAACGCTGTTTCTGCTTTTCACTCTGAAACTATACTGCGATACCGGTGAACTGAGCCCCTTTATAGTAATTTTCCCTGCAACACCACTTACAAATCCCCAGTTTCCAGCAGCCGTTCCAAGCTTTGCCCATACTACTGAAGCACCAAGAAATCCATCGCTCTGCTTAACCCATTTACCCGTTGTCTCTTCATAAATGGCATAATTCAAGCCGGATGCTTCCAATGGATAAGGATTTATTGTTATGTCAACAGTGGTTGCAGTTGCATTTGATATCGTCGGAGTTGATGGTATATATGGCTTTACGTACACATTTGAAACAACTTCACTGGTAGAAACATTACCAAAATCGTCGACATGTTCACATTTTATTGCACTGAAATACCCTGCACCATTCATGGAAACCGGTATGCTTATTGGTACGGGATCAGCACTATTCGCTTCACCAACCGATCCAGCCCCATATGCAGCGCCATTATAGCGATAGAAAAAGGTATTTGTACCAGGGTTTCTTTCTGTAAACACCGCATCAATCACAATATCTGAACCTGCTGCAGGTATTGCCAAAAACTGAATAGGGGCAGATGCTACTGCAGGGGCGTTGTCAAGTCCACAATTTTCTGATGTTGCGAAGTTTGACGAGTTAAGCCCATCATTTGCTTTTAAACGGATTTTAAAATTTGTAACATCTTTTCTTGAAAGCGAGTGGACCGATACAACGTCAGCATGTTTGGTATCGAAAGTAATTGTATATACTGCACCGCTCCAGTCTGGTGCTGAAATGAACTTCGACCCACCATTATCAGCCCAGCTCCCGCCAAATGCTGTAGAGGCATCTCCATTCGCAGGTGTATACCAGTTAACTCCCCCGTCATCCGAGTACTGAAAAGATTCCAAAGTTAAAAGGTCACCTTCACTATCCCTTAATCTAAGATTGATTGTCAGAATACCACTTGAATCTGTTGCTTGAGTGATTGATGAAGCTGGAATAATATTGTCAGCAGTATAACCAGCTGAAGGCGCAAAATTAAAACTGGCTCCCGAGAAATCAGATTCTGTAATATTATCTACGCTGTTTCTGCTCTTAGCTTTAAAGCTGTAATTGGTTACAGGATCTGTTAATCCGATAATTGTAATTTTATCGGCTGTTCCGCTCAGCTGCCCCCACTGACCTGCTCCTGTGCCGATAACCTGCCAAACTGGCGTTGCTCCCAGAGAACCATCAGCCTGCACCCATGAATTTGTAGTGATCTCAAACAAGCTGTACTGCAAGCCAACCGCTTCTAGTGCGTGTGGTCGTATTGTAATATCCATTGTTGTCGCTGTGGCGTTACTTGGCATAGGTGAGAGCGGTGTATATGGTTTTACGTATGTGTTAGCGACTACTTCATTTATCGTGTTATTTCCATAATCGTCCGCCTCTTCACATTTAATAGCGGAGAAATAATCATCTCCATTTATAGTTACAGATATGGATTTCGGAGCGGGATCATTTGTATTAACGTCCCCTGCGGTACCTCCGCCATATGCGGCGCCATTCAAACGATAATAGTACACATTGGTGTTTGGATTTGCCTCAGTAAATGCAGCGTCCAAAGTAATAGTTGTTCCTGAAACCAGAGGAGACTCAAAATGAGTCGCAGTTGAAGCTACCGGACTCTTTGTGTCAACAATTACATTGGCTGATGCTGTTGTTGTCGTAGTTGAATCAAAATATCCACCTCCACCGTCGTTGGCAGTAAGCCTTACCTGATAATTTGTCGCTTCAACATTTGGTATGGACAACCCCATATCCCAGGTAAATGTACGATTTGTTGATGCACTTGTCGCAGGTACTCCTGCGCCGGCATTTCCAGAACAGTGTGCCAAGTTTATTGGTGTCCAGGATCCGTTACCAATTCGATAGTCACCAGTTACTGTTACAGTTGTCTTTTCTGCATCATATACCTGATAAGTAATATCAAGCAGTTTTGAACCATTTGTTCTTTGTGCAGCTGAAAGATATGTTGCCCCTGCCCATCCTGTCAATGTAGGTAAAGTCGGGAGAGTACCTGTTATTAGCACATCATCGACGTATGACTCTTTTGTATTTGCTGTTGTTTTATTTCTCAGCCTTATACCGAAATTGCTGGTCAATGTTATTGCATTAAGCGGTACTGTTACCTGCATCCAGGCAGCCTGATTGTTTACAACCGTTGCCCTCTTTGTCCATGTACCGTTATTATTGGTTTCGACAAAGAAAGAATCAGCCGTTGTCCATGTGCCTGTGTTAATAAACCATAAAGTTAATACTGGATTATTAGAGCCCTGATAAATTGAAAGGTCTAGTGTTATTGCGGATGAGCCATATCTTCCAAGATTGTCAGAGTATGTGCCTGTATGAACAGGAGTAGTTACCTGAATACCTCCTGACCAGTTTCCAAGTCCAGCCTCAAAACCGTCAGACCATGGCAATATACCTGCAGGAGTCAGACAACTATCGACACCTGATTCTGATTCATAACCAAAATTATCAACTGCCCACATTTTGAAATAGTACTTGACACCAGGAGTTAACCCGGTGATTCTTGTGGAAGCTGTTGTTTTGTTTGATAGAAGCACATCGCTGTTATTATCCCATTTACTAGCTGCTCCACCTCTATTGCTTACTGCTGCTTGATCAGTCCCATACCATATTTCGTAATGGTTAAAATTGGATTCAGTTACTGAAGTCCATCCTAGTCCAACTGAGTTGTAAGTTGAGTCAACCTTGTGAAAATTACTCAAATTGACTGGAAGCCTTCTGTCAACAACAAAAGGAAGTGAATATGTAGTGTCGAAATTGTCAACATCTGTAGTTATAACTCTAATCAGGCAAACGGTATCAATGTTTGAGCCAAAATGTGTCTGGACATCCCACACAACTGTATCCCTGTCGGTTGTTGAAGTTTGAATGAGTCCGGTATCACCAACGATGTTTGTTGTTAAATTGGTCCAAGCCCCGCCGCTCAATTGATATTGAACTAAAACTGAAACCGTATCATTATCGATATCACTTACCTGGTAACCTATCTTGACAGTGTTACTGTCCGGTTGATATGCAGTAATATTCAGGGAGGGAGTCCAACCCGTCACTACTGGTGCAACAGATGCAAGAGTCATTGTAGTAACTGTTGGAAGTGTTACATAATTTCCACAAGAGTCAATTGCCCAGATCTTAAAGTAAAACCGGGTCGAAGGGATTAAATTATCGATTTCCGTTCCACTCGTTCCCTTGGATGCCAGCAAAGGATCCATGGACTCATCCCATTTAACAGCAGAACCTCCCCTCACCTCAACATCAGCCATTACTTTACCATACCATATTTCGTATCGCTTAAAATGGCCCTCTGTTGATACAGGGGTCCATGAGAGGTTTATAGAGTTTGAGGTTGAATCTGATGTTCTGAAAAGTGCCATACCTGATGGATCTTTTGTATCAACAAGCAGGTTAGCATTTGCCATTATAATTGTGTCACGTGTATCATGAAAGTCAGAGCAGATAATGCGTACCTGAATGCTATCGCTTTCAAAATTATTAAGCTGTCCATTAGTATACCATCGTACCTGTCTTGTTGTTGTTGAGACTGATGGAAAATTTACAAGACCTGTATCTCCATACATACTCGATAAGTTTGTCCAGCTACCTGATTCTCCGTTTCGATACTGGGTTAGAATTGTGTCGTAAAGAAAGTTTGAGTCATCATAGAGCTTGTAGAATATTCGAACAGTGTCGTCACCATTTATACATTTATCTACATTCAGCGAAATGGCTGAACCGGATGCATCAAAAAGTTCAGGCACACGGTTTGTGTCGGGCAGTTGAATTGTGTATACATAACCAGTTAGTACCTGTACAGTGTTATAACGATTCAGTAATATCTGCGACTGACTTGCCAACTGCATCATTCCCCAAAAGTTTATCCACGTAGTTCCAGGGCCTGTACTTGAAAGGCTGTAGTTCACAAATGATTTATTTACCGTGGTCTTATTTGACAAATCGATGTAAGTAAAATCATTATCAGAACTGAAGCTATTCTCCTGTATTCTTGATGTCAATGGTAGAGACACGACCCACCATCGTGTTACTGTCGCACCTACATTCGTTGCAGTTCTGACAATTCCGAGTTGATTGTTTGTGTTGAATGTAACATAACTGTTGATATGTCCCTGACCTTGTGCTGAATTATCTCCATCAGCATTTCTATTTGTTCGGACCAGAAAAGAATTTGTCATTTCAACCGCAGTAATAGCTGCAGTTCCTGTACCGACACCATTTGCAAGTGAAGTCTCACCCGTCTGAACACGAGCGCCTTTCCAGCTGATAACCTGAATGTTCAGTAAAAGATTTCCAACCGTTGATGTAGAACCTCTTGCGATTCGGACGTTTGTGTTCGAAGTGAAATATGGGGTGCAGTAGCTGTCGTGCATATCGCCATTATTTGTTGCAGAGGATGTTACGCACGAAAGAATAAAAGTGTTGGTCTGATCAATTGCAGTTACCGCCTGATTTGCAGTTGCAACACCATTCGCAATACCAATATTGGTAAAATGCTGCACAGTCAGATCGGGGTGAGTTATTACCTGATACTCAATGGTATCGCTGGTTGTAGCCTCAGCTGTATTCCTGGTAAAGGTTATTTGAGTTCCCAAGGCATTGAGACTCCAGCGTGCAATCGATCGATCAGGATTTATTGACTCGGAGATAAAAGATGCGACAACGAAGGATTTGGTTTGTACGACCTGAACACCAAGAGTGACAGTCGTTGAAGTGGCACTTCTTGCAATAACAGCCTGCCCCCTTTGTACTAGTGGGTATGAGATCTGGCCGGATAATGATCCAACCATCCCAAGGAGAAGCAGCAGAGTTAGGTTAACTATCGTTGCGCGCATAATTACTATAATAATATCGATCCTACAGTTTGTCTGTGACCTAGTTCACAGTTTAAGCGCTTAATAAGGTTAACTCCTTAAATATTAAGTTTAATTGCAATTTAAGTGCCATATATTAAGTTAATCTTGTTTAACTTTAACTATTTCATTAACAACAACTTACAGTTTGGCATTAATGGCATAAACTGGTATAAACAGCGAGATATTGCCTATTAGGTGCAATAATTGCAGTTGCATTTTATAGATTGCAAAAACATATCTTGTAGGTATAAAATCAAATCGAAAGGATATCTGATGAAATTATTTATCACATTCGCAATTTTAGCTTTTCTCTCTGTAGTCGTCTCGGCAGCGGGAATGCCTGATACTGTAGTTGTAAAAAAATCCAACGATTTCATCACTGATGCTGACAAAAATATCAAGCCCACAGCCAATAAAATGGCTGCAGCTTCAATGTCTCATAAAAAACATGCTGCTGCAAATTTAAAATGCGATCAGTGCCACCATGTAAAGGGCAATCCCGAAAAACAGCCTGTTTGTGCAAAATGTCATAAGGGCGAGACCGGCGCCAAAACCGTTATGAATAATTCCTGCATGAAGTGTCATAAAGAGACTAAAAAAGGTCCTATGAAATGCAAGGAATGCCATACAGTAGCTTTAGCAAAAAAGTAAAGTCTATCTCCTTACGGTGGCACCAGTCTGACTGTCCATTTTTCCGTGACATGCTGCGCATGTAGGTTCTTTGCGTCCTACACCGTGACATGATTGACAGCTACCAATATTCCACTTAGCCTCTCGAGCGTGGCTGCCGCCGTTTGTCATATTCACGAAACCTGCACGCATATGAGAGCGCGGAACAACTTTTCTTCCCTTATGGCAGCTATTGCATGACTCTCCCCCTCTGTGGCAAGTCATGCATTGATCTCTGCCAGACTTTGCGTCACGACCATGTGTTGCAGTATAATTTACAGGGTGCGGCTTTCTTTCACCCGGTACAGAGGCTCCGTGACATCTGCTACATTCCTGTTCAGCATGACAAAGTGCACATTCCTGTTTCTTAATAAGAGCCTCTTTACCATGATGCCTTGACCAGTTCATTTTATGGTCTCGTGGCGTTAAAGCACCCTTATCATCATGACAGTCAAGACAGGACTTGCCTGCATTTACTTTGTGATTTGCTGGAGGAAGGGCGAAGATCAGCACAGCGATAAGCAGTATGAATTTCACCATGCGAACCTCACTCTGTTCATTATCTGGAAAGTATTCAATAATGTTCTATCAGAGAGCCAGCGTCCTTCAAGTTCAGCGGTAAATCCCCCTTTTCCATAGGCAATTCGAAGAGCATTTCCTACAGCCTTATCCAATTCATAATTTTCCTGAATACGGTATTGAGAGTAATCGATTGCCGCAGAAAGTGTCCATACATCTAGAAACTCTACACCATAATCTGCAACAAAACCTGTCGCATCCCCGAGACTTCCACGTTCAAGAACCACACCTATTGAGCCACGGTTGTCTGTCAACCTAATGTCAAGGCGCTGTGCATTTTCTTCCTCAATTGTCAATAAACCGTAGTCTGCAGTCACCCCATATGATTTATACAGCTGAATTTCAGTAGCCAAAGAAAGAAGTGTGTGCTCTTTTATTTCAAACCGTTCGAAATATGAGCGTCCTAGAACCTCCGGTCGGCTTATCTCAGCCCTAAACTGCAATTGTATTCTATCAATGGGAATAACGCGCAATCCAGCCGAGATTAGCTGCGGCTCTTCTTTAATGAAATCATGTATATAGTGTAGCGTAAAATTCGATTTGGGCAAAGCGCCGGTACAGAATGAAATTCCGGTCAAGTGGCGTATAAAAGGATCCGTCTCTTCACCTGTACTCTCTCCCTCATCTTCTTCTGCGGGAACAGCAGAAGTGTCTGTAGCATAAACCGGTTCATCTTCCGGCAGCATATCCATAAGATACGATAACTCTAACCGGCTCTCCTTTGGAAGCTGCAGCCCTGCTCTAAAACCGAAAACCAGCCCTTCGCTCCCTTTGTAAACTGTCGGCGAATAGAGATAGTGCGATTCAACTCCGCCGTAAATACAGCCATCAAAAAGAGATTCCTTATAACCTGAAATCCTGAATCCGTCAAGAGCACCCGCAGGCAGTCCTTCGTAGAGAAAAAGGCGTCCCGCTTCGAGCGTTAAAGCCCTTTCCGCTAAGATATCTCCAGATACTTTCAAGCCATAAATCTGCAATCTGTCAGCACCGTAGATTAACTGACTGCCGGTATTGTCAAGCTCTGTCTGAAATCCTATGTCGGCATGCAAACGGAATTTACTCCACCTGGTCTCTTCAAGATTCACTGACAGCTGTTGTCTGATGTTCCATGAGAATGTACTATCATACTGTGATATAGCCGTATTCTGAACACGGCCATACCAATCAACCGGAAGTGCGAATAGCTGTAATGAGCACAGCATTATTACAAAGTTAACTGTTTTCATGGGCTATGACAATCCGAGCAATATGCCGGTTCAAATGGAGGATCTGTACTCCAGGAAGGACGGCGGATTTTATGAGGAATTCTTTTTGTAGAAAACTCATCCGGTCGTGGTGAATTCTGAACATGGCAAACTCGACAAGGAATTAAAGCCTCACTTTCGTTTGTTGATGTCGGCCAGTGCTTTTCATGAAAACCGTTTCTCGTGCGTGCCGATGCATGACATTGTAAGCAGGCTGCGGTTGCCACCTTATCGTCGGGAGTATTTGTGTTTTTAAAAAGCGCTGAATCTTTAATATATGCCGGATGACATGATGTGCAATTCTGTTCATTTACATGATGAACATCAGGAGTCGTGTTGTTAGAGCCATAGAATTCGTGCAGCGCTTTTTTATATGCTGTGTTATAAACAGCGTTACCTTTGGCAAAGGCAGGACTGTAATGACAATCTATGCAGTATTTCGCCGGATGCGGGGCGCTGTTCCATGAACCTGTATCCGGCAACTGCAATCTATGCGGGAGTTTTACAAAGGGGAAGGAGTCAGGAGGCGGCGCATTGGCAATATGGCATTCACGACATGGAATTTCTTTGCCGCTGACAGCAGAGTTAGACCAGTGTCGCGAATGAAAATTGTTTTTTGATGAAACATCAGTGTGACAGCTCTTGCAGGCTGCTGTCACCTCTTTGTCGTCACTCGTAGTACTGTTTCTAAACAGCATGGAGTCCGCTATCGGTGCCGAATGACATTCAGTGCACCTCTTTCCCTTTATATGATGAATGTCAGGAGGTGGTCCTGCTGGAAGACCATTATACTGCCCAAGTGCTGTCTTGTATTTAGCCAATAACGTTGCATTTCCTTTTGCTTTGCTTGGGAAATAGTGACAATCAAGGCAGTATGATCGCGGATATGGAACTGAATTCCACTCAGAAATATTGGGCCTTATTATTTTATGCTGAAGCCTGACAAAAGGGAATGAGTCCGGGCGTGGAGCATTTACAAGATGACATTCACGGCATGGAATCTGCTGCCCGCTGCTGGAAGAGGCGGACCAATGCTTCTGATGAAAATCATTCTTTTCGGATGCAGTAGTATGGCAGCTGCGGCATGCCTCTGTTACATCCCTATCGTCAGGAGAATGGCCTTTGCGAAACAGCATCGAATCAGCTATAGGAGCTGGGTGACAGTAACTGCACTCAAGACCTTTTGCATGATGAACATCTGCAATGGTGTCATTAAAGCCCGAATACTCGTGCCCCGCCATTGTGTAACCGCCAAAACGGTTGTCACCATTAACAGCATTCATTGTCTCTTCACGGCTTGTACAGCCGGAAAGCAACAGAACACTAAACAGGACTAGTGCATTTATAAACAAGACGATACTATACATATTTCCTAACATATTAAATGTTCAAACCCCAGACAAACACATTTTCATACAGAAAACGTAGAGTTTATATAGTAACTTTTTTAAAGAGATCTTTCGGATTTTTCTTATCAGAAAAAGAGCCGTTTTCCAGCCGCAGAGCATATTCTGCAAGACGGACGATCTCTGCAGGGTCATGACTTACCAATATGGTAGGTATGCTATATCCTTTGTGAATCCTTTCGAGGTCATCCTGCAGCCGGCTCCTCATATCCCAGTCCACTGCGGACAACGGTTCATCGAGCAGGAGAATATCTGGGCGCTCTACCAAGGTTCTAGCAAGCGCAATACGCTGCTTTTGTCCTCCTGAAAGTCTTTCCGGGAACTTATCTTTCAGCGCAGAGAGCTCCATAACAGAAAGAATTTCATCTATTTTTGTCAATGGACTATTTTTACCTAAAGCAAATCTTACATTTTCATAAACAGTCATGTTCGGGAAAAGTGCATAGTCCTGAAAAAGAAAGCCTACCCGCCTGAAGCGAACCGGAATATTAATTTTCCTGCTGCTGTCGTACAGCACTCTGTCACCCAGTCGAAGGTAACCGCTGTCCGGTTCAGTAAGGCCAGCCAACATACGTAAGAATGTTGTTTTGCCTGAACCTGAAGGGCCGTACACTGCCATAAACTCATTCTGTGCAACCTCTCCAGCCACATCAAGAGTCATATCACCATTCACTGAATGAAGACGCTTAACAAACTTATATTCGAGCGCCGCACTCATTGTAAACCCCTGTAAAAGCGTCTGTTTATTGCGAATAGCGCTACAAGAAAGGCTGCAGATACAATAAAAAGCACAGCTGCATAAAAATGGGCAGAGGCGTAATCCATCATTTCCACTGAATCATAGACAGCCATTGACGCAACGCGTGTAACGCCTGGGATTTTACCGCCGATCATGAGCACAACACCGAATTCACCCATTGTATGAGCAAAGGTCATTGCTATTCCGGTAAACATCGCCGGTTTCATATTGGGCAGCAGGACTTTAAACAGAGTTGCTGAATCAGATTTTCCCAGCACCTGTGAAGCTTCACGAAGCGATACTGGAAGCCCCTCGAAACCAGCCAATAGAGCATTTACCATAAAGGGCAGACTGAAGATGATTGACCCAATGACTATACCGGCAAATGAAAACACGAGTCTGACATCCAGAAAATGCATGAAAATACTGCCGACAAATGATGAAGGGCTCAATCCGAGAAGCAGATAAAAGCCAAGAACTGTAGGAGGCAGAACCAACGGCAGCATGACCAGCACCTGCACCGGAAGCCGGATCCATGATCTTGTTCTTGAAAGCCAATAAGCAAGCGGTACGCCGGCAACGAAAAGCAGCAATGTAGTTATCGAGGCAAGTTTCAGCGATAGTAAAAGCGGTTCAATATCAATGTTCATTTCAATTCTATCTTTGTCTTCAAGGCAGAAGATAGCCGTATTTTGTTAAGACATTCCGGGATGATGAGCCAAACAGATAGGCATAAAATTTTTCAACTGCCGCACTTTTATGCTCCTTCCCATGCCTTAATATAACTGCTCCCTGAGCTATCGGTTTATACAAATTTCTGTCGACCTCAACCCAACGCCCCTTTCCGGCCATCGGAGCAGACAATACAATTGACTTTGCATTAAAGCCGATATCAGCAGAGCCGGTAATAATGTATTGCGCCACCTGAGGAATATTATCTCCAAAAACCAGCTTTGTCTTTACATTTTCATAGACCAAAGCCTTCTGCATCGCTTCCTGTGCCGCTGGACCGTAAACTGTTAACTTAAGATCACCAACTGCAATTTTTTTTATCGAGGGGTCAGAAAGCAGGGCCAACCCTTTCATTAAATCCAACGGTTTTATTGTCCAGAGAACTAGAACACCATAGGCATAAACTTCAGTTTTACCTGCCGCCAAGCCATATTTCACAATTGTGTCTGGATAGGTCAGATCGGCAGAGACGAAAACATCAAAAGGGGCTCCGGATCTTATCTGTGCAGCAAGTTTTCCGGAAGCACCTGTAACAATTTTAACTTCTTCTTTGCTCTCTTTTCTATAAAGGGAGGCTATTTCCTCCATTGCAAACTGCATGTTTGCTGCAGTGGCAACAGTGATTTGAGCGAACGTCTGGTGTGTCAAAGCTATTAGAGTTAAACTGATAAATACTCTGCTAAAAATACTCTCCATACGACCCGCCCCCTATTTTTACGGCAATGTTTCGAAATATGTTGCATAAATCCTGAATTCTTACTAAATTTACCAGAAAACGGAGAATACAATGAAAAAATATGGCAATTTCAGCGAAAATGGCAAAGAATTCATCATAACTGATACGGATATCCCTAAACATTGGGACAACTATCTATGGAACGACTCATTCTGCTGTCGGCTCATTCAGGATGGATCGGGAGAAAGTTTATATAAGCATAAAGGCGGTATGCGTACAATGCTTACAAAGGGACAGCGACTCATTTTTATCCGCGACAATGATAAAAAGAGTTTCTGGACAGTTCCAGGGAAAGGGGCCGGAGAACCCGTAACTTATGGAATGGGTTATACCAAATACAGATCGGAAGAGCAGGCAATTGCAGCTGAACTGCAAATCTCTGTACCAGAAAAGATCAACGGCGAAGCCTGGATGATAACAATTAACAACTGCGGTTCAAGAATAGTAAACCTCTCTATCTTTTCATACATAGACCTTGACCTTACAGGATATGCAACACCATTCGTTGTTCAATGCTACAACAACACATTCGACAGTAAACTCAACTCACTCATTTTTGAAAACAAAGATGCATATTGTCCAACCACCAATTTTAATGCTTTCATTGCCACAGACACCAAGGTCACTTCATTTGAAAGTGTCGGAGAACTCTTTTTAGGGTCGAAGCGCGATTTAAAAGCACCACAAGCCGTTGTACAGGGCAAATGCAGCAGCCAGCCTTACGAAGGCGGCGGAGGCAACCACATTGTAAATGATATGGTCGGAGTACTGCAATTTGACATTATCCTAAAGCCGGGCGAGACAAAGGCAATACAGATAATAAGTGCTATATTTGAAGATAAGCAGGAAATTGAAGACGCAGTAAAATCTTTTCTTATTCCTGGCGGATTTGACCAGGATCTGAGTCGTCAAAAAGAACTCTCAGAAAAATTCATGAAGAACTTCTCCATTGAAACTCCAGATAAAGAGCTCAACAGACTATCTAATGGTTGGCTGAAACATAATCTGCGTTTTGTTACCAGATGGACCCGAATCTACAGCCGCGGTTTCCGTGACTGTCTGCAGGACACCATGGGAGTAGCTTCACTCGATGCAAAAGCTACAAAAGAGAATATCCTTCTCGCTCTCAGCCATGTTTACAAAAGCGGTCTGTGCAAACGTGCATGGGATAACCTTGCCAATACACTTAGCACAGAATTTTACGCAGACGGTCCTATTTGGATACCATTGACAATTAATGAATACATACGTGAGACAGGTGATACTGCAATTCTGAGTGAGTCAATCCCCTATTTTGACGGCGGCAGTGGAACCGTTCTGGAACATATGCTCCGTGCTGTCCGCTTTTTACATGGGGATAGAGGCGAACATGGTCTCTGCCGTATCCATGACGGTGACTGGTGCGACACTGCTCATCTCTTGGGAAAAGAGGGGCGTGGAGAAGGTGTATGGCTCTCAATAGCGCTTTACAATGCACTAAATGAGGTTGCACAGCTTGCTGAGTTTCTCAAAGATAGTACACTTAAAGGTGAGATGGAGAGAATGGCTGCCGAAGTAAAAGAGTCCGTAAATCTGAACGGCTGGGATGGAAACTGGTTCCTTATAGCATATAATGATGCCGGCGAAGCGGTAGGAAGCGCAAAGAGTAATTCTGGACAGCTCTTTTTAAATCCGCAGTCATGGGCGGTTCTTTCCGGCATCACAACTGCAGACAGAGAAGCAAAATGTCTCGATGCAATTGACAACAAACTTGATTCCGGTATCGGTCCTCTCCTCCTTACAAAACCGTTTACTGAAGAAAATAAAAAGATTGGTACTCTAACCAGCTTTGCGCCGGGAACCATTGAAAACGGCTCCTGCTACTGCCATGCCGCCAGCTTCAAGATGGTTGCAGACTGTAAACGTGGGCGTGGAAATAAAGCATATGAGACTTTACGAAAAATCATACCTGGCGGAGATGCCGACCAGGCAAACGAAGCAGCTGACTGTCCGCCATACGCCTTTACAAACTCACGCTTCGCACTCTTCCACCCATATCTTGCGGGGCGTTCTCTCGGCACCTGGAACACAGGAACAATCAGCTGGTGCTGGCAGACAATTACTGAATGGATGCTTGGCATACGGAAAACCTTTGAAGGCTTGATTCTTAACCCATGCATTCCTGCTAAATGGGATGGATTCAAAGCGACACGTATTTACAGAGAGACATTTTACGATATTGAGGTGACAAATCCTAAACACATAGAGAAGGGTATACAATACATAAGCGTAAATGGCCAAACCTGGAATAGTGCTGCATTACCGATTGAGAAGGGAAAACGGTTCTCAGTTAAAGTAGTTATGGGCTGATCAAATGAATGGGGATTTGAGTTTGAACATGGATTCCAAAAAGACAGCTGTCACATGAATGTTTCTTCATAAAACACGATAATTCCGAAGCGTATTTCTATTTTATCTTGATAATTTCTCAAAATAGTTCTATTTTATCAGAATGGAACGCGCACAAACTACCGCCATTATAAAAGATCTCCAAAAGAAAATGGTCTTTCTTGTAGGACCGCGTCAGTCTGGAAAAACCTGGCTGGCAAAGCATATTGCTACAAAATTTAAATCACCCGTTTATCTCAACTATGACCGACTCGAAGACCGCAAAATCATTGAAAACGGTTCATGGCCTCTGTCCACGGATCTCTGCATCTTGGACGAAATTCACAAAATGGAGAACTGGAAGAACCACCTCAAGGGCTTGTACGACACCAAACCGGAAACGATGAACTTTCTGGTTACTGGAAGCGCACGGCTTAATGCTTTCAGGCAGGTGGGCGACTCCATGGCCGGACGTTATTTTCTACACCACTTGATGCCGTTCTCACTCTCTGAACTTCCGAATCCATCCATTGACACTATGGAAAGACTAATTCAACGTGGTGGTTTTCCGGAACCTTTTCTTTCAGAAGACGAAACAGATGCCGAGCGATGGAGACTGCACTATATTGACGGCCTCATACGGACTGACATTCTTGATTTTGAGAAAATACATGATTTCAAAGCCATCCAACTTGTTCTGGAACTTCTGCGTCGCCGGGTGGGTTCGCCGATATCCTACACCTCTATTGCCGAAGATGCCCATATCAGCGCCAACACTGTAAAAAGGTATATTGAAATCTTTGAAGCTCTCTTTATTGTTTTCAGAGTAACGCCTTTCGCCAACAACATCGCCCGTTCTCTTGTTAAAGAACCGAAAATCTATTTCCACGACACAGGTATGGTTATCGGAGATACAGGACCGCGATTTGAAAACTTTGCTGCGTGCAGTCTTTTGAAATATACTATGGGAGTAACCGATTATCAGGGTATTCCTACTCGCCTTCACTATTTGCGAACACTGGATGGACGAGAAGTTGACTTCTGCATCGTACAAAACGAAGAGCCCACTATAATGCTTGAAGCCAAGCACAGTGAATCCAGACCAGACAAGCATCTAATTCATTTCAATGAACGTTATAGCCTTAGAGGGATTCAGCTTGTACGGGAACTAAGGCAGGAATGGCAGAAAGAAAACATTTCTGTTCTGAGAGCAGACAATTTTTTAGCTAAGCTTGCATTTCAGACCTCTGTTTCCGAATTGATCTGAAATTATACCTATGAACACATTGCAAGATATCAATTAAATAGAAGAACCAATCCTAAAAATTCATCATTTATAGCGCTTTTATGCAGGATACAAAACGATCGTTTGTTTTGCAGAACTCAGGTTGTTCATTTCGGCACATATCCATGCAGTCGGGACAGCGCGGCGCAAAACTGCACCCTTTGGGCAGATTGCCTACATCTGCCACTTCACCGGAAATTCCGTAATTCATCGCAATGTCAGGATCAGGATCTGGAACTGCCGATAACAAAGCGCGTGTATATGGATGCTTCGGATCTTCAAACAATTGGTCTGTCGGGGCAAGTTCAACCATTTTTCCAGCGTACATGACAGCGATGCGGGTGCAGCAATGGCGGACTACACCAAGATTATGGGCGATAAACAGAATAGTCAAACCCATTTCAGCCTGAAGATCCTGCAGAAGGTTTATTACCTGTGCCTGAACCGAAACGTCAAGGGCCGAAACCGCTTCGTCGGCAACGATAAAATCAGGATGCAGAATCAGGGCACGGGCAATGCCTATGCGCTGGCGCTGGCCGCCGCTGAATGCATGCGGGTAGCGCATGGAGTGTTCAGGTTTTAATCCAACTTTCTTCAGCATTACCTCGATACGATCCTTCTTCTCTGAACCTTTGGCTAAGTTGTGTATAAGCAGCGGTTCACCAACGATATCACCTACTGTCATGCGCGGATTAAGAGACGAGAATGGATCCTGGAATATCATCTGCATTTTACGGCGGTAAGGTGTAAGCTCTTTTTCAGACAATGAGGCAATGTCACTATAACAGCAGAGGATCTAGGCTTTGCCCGTCTTACTCTGTATCAATGGATTAAAAAGCATCAGCTAAATCTTGACGACCTTCGATAATCTGCTGCTTTTACAGGGTCGACTTCTTAGCCTCATTTCTCCTTGAATTCCCCATACTCTCGGTATTGTATTTATGTGCAACATCGCGTCAAATTGTGCAAAACATTTGTTGATGCACATACCATACTACCCCTTTTCTCCATTTTAGCCTATAATTATAGGCATCACTATTGCTAAATTTAACATTATTGAGGTAAAACCTATAAAAATATGTTTCACAACATTTGAAACTTTAGAGGAGGTATAAATGATTTTAAAGAAAGTACTTCTAATTGCGCTCATCGTCACGACGGGGCATGCACTGCAATTTACACAAAGCCCGACTTTTGAAAACAGCGGAGGACATTATAAGGCTGTGTTCGCTCTTGATCAGGCGACCGATATCGAGGTGTTTGTTGTAAAAAAGAGCGATTCCTCTGTTGTGCGGCACCTGGCAGCAGGATTATTAGGGCCAAACGCACCAGCCCCCCTTACAAAAAATTCTCTTACCCAGTCAGTTGAATGGGATGGCCTCGATGATAATGGCAATGTTGTAAGCAACCCCTCCGGCATGACTGTAAGAGTAAGGGCTGGTATGGGAGTAGAGTATGAGAAGAGCGCAGCTGGTTCACCATATGTTTTCCAAAGCCAGAGCGGTTTGTATGTAGCTCCGGACGGGAATCTTTACATTTACGGTCAGTCCAATGGCAACAAGTCAATGTCTCTGCGTCAGTATGATGGCGATGGCAACTATATTAAAACCGTTTTCCCATGGCCTGCCAAGCAGCCTGAAATGCAGGTCAGCGGTTTTGGCATTCATTCATGGCTTTCGGGTAAAATTACGCCGGTTACTACACGTTTATTTGGACCAATAATCACCAAACTTCCTCTAAACGAAGACAATGTCCTCCTTCCCTTTGGCCGTAACGGCGAACTGGTTTTAGGCAGTCTGAGACGCAATACCATTACACGTATCAGCACTTCCGGCAGCGTTGCCCCAACTGGTATGACTCTCTCTTTCGTTACCTCTCCAACCTACATGGGTTATTACGACGGTATCTCCGGACCGGTCTGCGTCAAGCCGCTCCGCACCAATGGCAGCATAGCTTTACTATCAGGCATTTATCAGGGCAAAGGTACAGACCCTATAGTCGTGGACACCGGTTTCTGGCAGGATGGACGGGTATTCAAGGTCGACATGAATACTGGCGTAGCCACCCTTTTCCTTACTTTGGATTCTGTTCCTAAAACTATAGCTGCACGTATACCTAAGATCGGCCCTCAATATGGTGGAGTTGGATATCAGACCTGCGCAGCAGTCCATGGCACGGCTTCTGATGATTCGGGGCGGATCTTTATCTGCGACCGCATGCATGGACAAATAGGTGTTTACAGCGCATCCGGCACCTTCATTCGCGCTGTTCCTGTTGCCTATCCCGATCTCGTTGAAGTCAATCCGGCCACCGGCGAACTTTATGTTATATCTCGCATTTTGTCCGGTTATCATTCCGGTGCTATCAAACTTTTCAAGTTTCCTGATTGGCGAACCGCAACCGCGCCGCTCTGCTCGTTAACTCTCCTTACCAACAACATGACCGAGACCAGCGAAGGCATTCCTTCAAT
>JAEUSG010000101.1 GCA_016788315.1 Fibrobacterota bacterium
AACAACAGCGAGCACAATGTACTTAATGTACCTATAAGAGGTTTGGTTTGCCGGCTTGTTTTTTTTGCCAAATAGATGATTCGTGAAATCAATCAGAGTACCAAGAGGGCAGATGTAACCGCAGAAAAAACGGCCAAGGAAAATTGTCAGCAATAGAATAACAAGCGCACCGACAAGAGAAAATGCTACTGTATGTGATGCCAAAACAGCAACTAAAGCGACCAAAGGATCTAATCGCAGAAAGGAATCTATCGCATACTTTTCAGCAAAAGGATAAACAGTGAGAAAAAATAGTGCAAGTATGACAAGGAAGGCTGCAGTCTGAACTATAATGCGAAAGGTTCGTAATTTCATTTAGACCGTTTTTATATCCATTTTAGCAATATCAATTTCTCCAAATCCCATCTCTGCGGCAATTTTGATATGTTTGACCTGTTCACCCTTGAATTCACGGTTATACCAGCGTGCCAGACCAACCGAATAGCTGTCAGCAGCAACTGGATCGGCGGATGCTACGATTGTGTCAATTTTTGTCACATTACCAGGGCCGCCCGGTCCATTTGTGAGTAGCGCATAAACAGCATCAACAATTGTAAGATTTGGTTTAATCACAAGCAGCTGTTCGGCAACTGCACGGTTAAGTTCCAATCTTTCATGGAAAACCTTGCGATCCCAAACTAGACCCATCAAGTTTTTTATACCTAGGCTTACGCCTGTTGCAGAGTGTGATTTGGCCGTTGGTATATTGATAAGACAATCAGCTTTTAATACCTCTTTTGCTACTAAAGTAGTTTTAAGCTCCTTTGCGCCGGGAACTGTTTTTTCCTCGAAGAATTTCTCATCATCCGGCATTGCAATTACCACCCCTTTAAGAGAAGCGAGAGCAGCTCCAATTCCTGTACGCTCTTTGCACATTTCGCCATCTCTTAGTGGATGGTCTATAACAATAACCCTTCTTGCTCCAGCTTCAATGCATAGCTCTGCTACAGCTTTGACAACTTCAGGATGCGTTGTTGTTGACCATTCCGGCGGATTTGGAAAACCCATATTAGGTTTGATTACAACCCGCGATCCAGGCTTTACGAAATTCTTTATGCCTCCGAGAGCGGCAATCACACGCTTAACACAATCAGCTGGTTCGCCTTTAGCTACCGCAACAATCGGTTTATATGCTGAAGTCGCCTCAATAACGGAGGGGACAAGTGCTGCGGCAGACGCTGCGAGGGCAGACGTTTTTACAAATGAGCGGCGTGTCAACATAGTTTTAAGCTCCTTCAGAATAAGATATTAGAAAATATCTCTCTTGTATGAGTATCTTGCAACACCTTTATTGGTGGCCAGATAAACAGAACCGATGCTATCAAATTTAATATCAATTATGTGGCCATCTGGCAAACCCGCCTTCGACGCTTTTATTATCCGCCATCCGCCAGATTCTGCTATGTAAAGGCCATGTCCCCATGTTCCGACGAATAAGAGTCCTTCGGGGCTTATTGCGAGAGAAGTAACAGGTGGTGGAATAGCGGTATCATGTTTCCAGCCCCCTTCGGTTCTGCTGTCCAAACCTCCATCCCAGCTTCCGATATATTTAGGTGCGCTGTCACAAATGATAGCACGGATTGTGTTGCCGGATAAACCCTTTTGACGGTTCAGCCATTTTGAGCTGTCAATTGGCCAGCTATAAAGGCCATTTAAAGCAGTTCCAACCCATATTCTACCCGATAAATCTTTTTCCAGAAGTGTTATTTCACGTAAACTGGAAGAGGGTATGCATGTCACTTTGCCATCTTTCAGTAATGACAACCCACTATACCTGGAGCCCAAGATTATTGTACCAGGGCTACTTTCGATAGCGCTCCATACATTTTTATCACAGATTTCTGATGGTTTTTCTGCCCTAGATTTGCTGATAATATATGGACCATTTTGAGCTGTTCCTGCAATAATGCCCAATGAGGTCTGCTTCAGACATAGGATGATATCATTCTGTGTAGTGCCA
>JAEUSG010000120.1 GCA_016788315.1 Fibrobacterota bacterium
ATGAATTTAGGAAAATTTAAGTTATTCATAATTTCACCGTCTGTGTAAGTAATTTCTGGTAAAGATCAGAAGAATACCTGCTGAATAGTTTTTCAATATCTTTATTTCTTATGTCAATTTTATTAATGACAATCAGTTGTATTATGTCATTAAAGTCTTTAAATTCTCGTTGCGGGTTCTGGCTGATAGCATGAAGTTTCATCGCAATCAAATGTAGAGGGGAGGCAAGCAGGAAATTTGAACCGGCAATAGTTGTTGTTTTTGAATCTTTAAGGATTTTGACAAACGTATTATTGTCACAGAGTATGAAATCAAGATCTCGAAGTTGCTGTTGTTTGTTTTTTAGTTGGATAAAACTGTCCGATTTGTTTATGTATGAATATCCGGCAGCCAACATGTCGTTTTCGATTTTGCTCCATTGCTCAATCGTCAGCATAAAATCGATGTCGAATGTTGAACGTTCAACCTTGTATGCCAGAACAGCATAGCCGCCAACCAGTATAGGCGTTACCATTCGCTCTTTGAACAGTTTGCCAAGCCATGTGAAAATTGACCCCTGTTGGGGTAGAATGTTGTCTTGCTCCATTTTAAAAAACATACAATTTACGCCTAGTCACAGTCACTCTATTTCCATCTTTCTCTGCCCGCCGAAAACTGCTTCGAGAGTGAGATTTATATGTCCTGATGCCGGGAAAAGGTCATTTGTGAATCCTTCCCAGGTATCGAATCCGTACACTGATGCATTGGCTGAAACTTCAGCTGAAAATTTGGCATATTTTGTCTGTAAAAATGACCAGCCGAAGCCGGTTTGGAGGTTAAAACCAGTCAGACCATCAGATGAAATAATATCCGTACGAACATATTCATCCCACTCATTATACACATCGGTAGTAATTGGATTATTATAACCCCATGCAATAAATCGCAGATCTGCACCTATGAGGAAATAGAGTCCCATCCATGTGTAATCAGGGGTGCTGTACCATCTATGCTGAAAGGCTGCATGCCCTTCGTAAAAGCCATCGATTGATTTAGAGAGTTCACTTTCCAGATTCATTGGACTGTACCCTAGTCCGACATCTATGCTCCACCTTTTTTTAGAGGCATAGTGATTTGCAAAAACTATAGAAAAATTGGTTAATCCGCCAATGTCTTTTGAATAAAGTAAACCGTTTGTCAGTCGGAACCCAACGTATCCCTTAGTGTTAGTCTCTTTTATGGTCCATCCTCCATAGCCGTCCCTGGAATCGTCTTCATCGCTTTCATAATCATACACAGGTTTGTTTGCCGTTAATTGACCTGATTGAGTATTGAATTTTCTTGGAAGATTTTCCGGTATGTTTTTGATGATATCATAAGTTGTTGACTTGCCGGAAGTGTCAATAATTGACATTTTTACAGATCGGATAGCTGGATCGTTTTTTGAGTTGTAGTATGAGCTGGCAATTTCTTCATATTCTTTATGGTCTTGATATTCTTCTCTTTCGTATGCTTGTTCTCTTTTTCGCGGTTCCGATTCTCTATTTATTTCAGCTGCAACATGAATTATATCTGCTATCACGCTAAAAAGACTTGGGGAGTCTTCGGTTTTCTGATCTGTTTCTCTGTCTTCCTGATAATTTGAAGATGGTTGATATGAGTTGCTAACGCGACGGCTACCTTTGTTGTCGTTACTGG
>JAEUSG010000150.1 GCA_016788315.1 Fibrobacterota bacterium
ACAGGATCCTTTGAGTGGAATGCAAAAAATAATTCAGAAGGTGTCTATACTGTAAAATGCACAGCTGAAGGAAAGAGTTTTACAAAAAGGATTTCATTGATTAAGTAGATGAATGTAAATATTTTATAAGGATGAAATATATAACTAAAGTTTTCTTTTTGATTTCTGTTTTCTCATTTCTTTTCCTTACGAGCTGTTCTGCTGTATACGTTACCAGTATAAAAGCCATAAATGTAATGGAATTTGACAGAACAGTTCATAAGACAGCCAATAATATAAATCTGGATTTGTCGAGTAAAAATCCTATTAAGGATACATTGACTGAGTCGGGCGAATATCGGTTTTGGTACCAGGGAACAGATTATCGGAACAACACATCATATTCATCAACATTGCTATGGCGGAAAGCGGATGATTCTATCAGAATCATGAACAAAGTCTGGACTAAAGCAGGCGATCCTAATGCATTGTCCTTTCTGCTGCCAGCATGTATAAAGCAGCAGATAGAACTGGATTTGAAATTAAGGGATCCTGCTGTAAACGAAAAGAAATCGCTTGCTGCTTTCGCAGGAAGGAATCTTATTTCTTCTGCATGGAGCGTTCATTATCTGACTGACGGGAATCCGCTGATATCAAAAAAAATGACAAAGTGGGTTTATCTGCAAAACTGTTTATTTACAGATTTTCCGCTTTTTGCAAGTTTGATTTATTTAGGTATTAATCCTAAGAAAGAAAATTTAGAAACCGTGGGTTTAATGTTTGGAACAGGTCTTGTATGGAAATTCATACAGCTTAATCACAAAGCTGATATTATTGATTACAACAGAGTCGCTATGTCTCCGTACAATCTTAGAGAGATAAAAAAATAATGTTTGTTAAGTCCACACATTATGTGATTATTGTATTGTCAATTATTATTCTTACAGTGAACTGTTATGCAGGCGAACGGCGCGAAGCCACGGCGCTGGACACCTCTTACAGATTGATGAATATAGCATTCGAATCATTTGTTGATAATGTTGGGAAAAACGATCTAAAAACTGCTGAGAGCTATCTTGATTATATGGTCTGTTCAGATCCAATGAATATTCTTGTAGGGAGGTTGAGTATTGTATTTGGCTTTATAAAAAGGGATAGGGCTTCTGCTCTTGCGGCAGTTGATACCTTTATGCTTTATCACCGTTTTAATCTTCTATTGAATCCTATACAGATGCCATTAAGAGGCTTACTTCAGGAGAGAATAAAAATATGGGACATTGATGGAGGTATCACTTCTCCTAATGATGATCTTTTCTTAAAGGGGCTTATAAATATTCTAGCTGGAAACTATAGGCAGGCAGGCATAATATGGGGAGGAATATTAAGCACAACACCGGATTATAAAAGATTACAGGAGCTGAAGAACCTTAGAGAGTCGAATGAATCTACAATGCGCATGGCGTTGTTTTACGATCTTTATCTACCTCAAAGAGAACTGTCTAACTATTTCAGCCATTTAAGAGGCGGAGGATTCTCCATTGGAAAACGGCTCGGATATCTTATTGTAGAAGGCTCTTTTGCAGGGTTCGGGGCGGAAGCTACAAATCATCTTTTTGTTGATCGAAAAGATGGCCGCATTGATACTATGTTTTCTACATTCGGTGGAAATATCAGTCTCTCTTTACGAGGGACATTGCAGGAAACAGCAAAGCATTCGCTCGAGCTTATTCTGTCTGCCTCTTACTGGGGTTTTGAGTTGGCACCTGATGACAGCACACCTGCTAAGTTTTATGAATCGGTGAGTTCATCATATTTCGCGCCAACAGCTGGTCTGGCATGGTCATGGAAAAAGGGAAAAACAGGTAACACGAGACTGGGTATTGAGGCGCATTATTCACCTTTACGTGGTGGCAGTCAAATCGGTGGGCTTGAAAAGGCTGCATTCTTTCAGATCCGTTTTAATGCAGCAATACTGGGAAATACACGAAACAATAATCAGCAAAAGTTTGTTAATCCTGCCGTTGATATTATAACAGATATTGCAATAGGAGCTGTTAGATGAAAGCGCTCCTGATCTTTTTTGTTTTTGGAATACTTTCTTTTGATTTGTACGCTGCAACAAATTGTGATTCAATGCGGACGTTTCTATTGTCAAAATATGAATCGCTGACGCCAAATGAAATAAGAGAGGCATGGTTCCGTCCGAAGGATAGTGTTCTTGCAATACATTGGGCCAAACGAAAACTGTCAGTCATGGCTGAATCACTTAAAGTCTACAGGATTGATGACACATCAGGACATTACGATGACCTTCTTTTAGAGACCTATTTACTGCTAGGTTTGTGGAATGAAGCTGACAGGCAGATAGCAATACTGTCAAAGGACTCAATTGGCTGGGAAACGATAGTTTACTTCAGACTTAAAAATTGGGATCTTGAAGAGAATCTTAAAATGTTAAAAGGAAAACTTGAAGTTGGTACTCCTGAATTCCCGAAAGGCTCATTCAGGCAGCAGAGACTGCTCGCACTTTATGAACTATATCTTAACAAAAGAGCTATAGGAATGAACAGGCTGAAAGAGGCTTATGTGCGGTATAAAGGTGAAGCGGGTTCGGAAATATTTCAAGATTACATAAAATCAATGAATACGAACGGTAAATTTGGCGTTTACATCTATATATCTACTTCTGATATCTCCATTTATAATCCGGACTATTCATCTGTATGGGGAGCAGGATTAGGGTTCAGTTTTGGAAGTGAAAAGATATATGGAGTTTGGCGGACTGGTTTTGAGCATAACGCGTTGGAAAAAGCTGTTCTTGTGAAAAGGAACGATGCATCCTTCACTTCATGTAAAAATTTTAATGGATTTGGTATGGATTTCGGTGCAGATTTCAAGGTTTTCTCCGGCCAGGGATACCGATTGGGACTACTTGGAACCATCGGATACATGATTACCACATACGAAGAGGCTGAAACTGAGGAAAAACTTCAGGAAGTAAGTGATATCAACGGTTGTTATTCAATAGGTCCCTCACTTTCATACACAACGCTAGGTGGAAAATATCTCTTTGCTGAACTTCTTTTCAGACATATTCCTTCAAATATGAAGCATCAATACCCAGAGTTTGAACGGAGCCGCGTTGTTTTGCAGGTTGGCTTTGGCATCGGCGGAGGCAGGAATTGATTCAACTCAGGTCTTGATTTGGATTTGAAAATTATGTACATTGATGTACATAATTACCGGAGGGAAAATGATATCAACAGCATTTACAGAATTCAGAAAACATACAGCAGCTTATCTTGATAAAGTAGAAAATGGAGACACTGTGGTCATTACCCGACATGGCAGACCAATAGCAGAAGTGGTAGCACCAACAGATTCCGGGAGTAAGTCATGGAAAAGAAAGGCAATCAGGCTTAATATTAAAGGGGCCAGTCTGTCAAAAGTGCTTCTTGCAGAAAGATCAAAGAATTCAAAATGAAATTGTTTTTTGATACCTCTGCATTTATCAAGCGATATATAGAAGAAGCAGGCAGCAGCGAAATAGAAAGTTTATGCGGAAAAGCAGATGATGTTGCTGTATCAATGCTCCTTCCTGTAGAAGCGGTATCTGCAATTACAAGGCTTCACGAAGAGAAGAAAATTACGGTTCAGCAAATGAAAGCTATTAAAAGTGCTTTATTTTCTGATATTAAAGACATAACTCTTGTTCAATTGTCAACTTCAGCAATTACTTTTTCGATACGCACAATTGAATCATCACATATAAAGACATTGGACGCTGTTCATATCGGGTGTGCTATGGAGTATGTACCTGATTATTTTGTCACCAGCGATAAACAGCAAGCGGTTTCGGCGCGTAAAGCCGGTTTACAGGTTAAGTACATTTAATTATATGAGGTATTATGCCGACAATAATAATTATTGCTGCAGCAGTAGGCGGATTAATTCTGTTCGGCCTGAGTTGTAGACCTAAAATGTCAAGCTCAGGATCGGGTAAAGTACCATCTTCACCATCCCCGCAGACTAAGGCTACTATTAAACTAATGACAAGGCAGCAGATAATTGAGCATCTGTCGCAGCTTGAGAATGGTGCAGCTCCGGAGCCGAAGATGGGTGCCATGTGTTATGATATGGCATATGTAAATGATACTGTAGTTTACATATGTCCTAAGTGTGGCGAAAAAACATTATATCCGCGCACAAACAAAGGTTCGGGCGTAGCTGACGAAATTAATTTTTATCGTAGAGAATTATCATTGATGGGAAATTCACCGGAGATCTCGTTTGATCTTGATGAATTGGCTTTGTGTTCGCATTGCACTCAGGATACAGCAAATAAGGAGATATCTCTTGTCGTTCACTACAAAGATGGTTTTGACCATCATTGCAAACTTACAAGTACTTCCGATCTTACCAGACTTCGTGCATTTATGCAGGCAGATTTGAGCTATGAAACTTCAAATGACGGTACAGAAGCTTTGAAACCTTTTTTGCCAAGGATTAAAGAGCTGCTTGGTACAGCCAAGTTCAATAAATAAAAGGATTTACAATGTACATTTCTGTGATTATCTGTGCTGTTTTACTGGGATTGACTCTTCTTGTTGGCGCAGCTTGTGCCCGGAAAAATACTGCGCAGAAGACTGAGAACAAATCTTCCGCTCTGCCGGAATCGAAAAGCTCAAAAATTCTCAAAACGCGCCAGCAAATTACTGATCAATTGAGACTCTTAAAAAGATCAGAAGCACCGGAGGAAAAGAGGGGTGCAATGTGCTATAAAATGGCGGCACCACCCGATCGAGTTGAGTACAATTGTCCAAAGTGCGGAGATAAAACGCTCTATTCAGGTGATCTTTTTGAATCTGTAATTGATGATATTGAAGCCTGCAGACGAATTATTGACACCATACACGTAGCGGACGACATGAAGTTAATCCTTGATGAATCTTCATTCTGTTCACACTGTTCACCAAATGCGGGAAAACCGCAACTTGGTCTTACTGTTTCTTATGGAAATGGCTTTAGTAAAAAAACATCTCATATCAGTGAAATAGATGTTGTGCTTCTGATTAGTTTTCTTGAAGGAAAACAATCATACAAAACTTTCAATGATGGAACAGAAGCTATTAAAAAGGCTTTGCCCCGTCTCTGCGAACTGTTGGGCGTAGACACAAACACAGTCCTTAAGGACCCTGATAAGTGAGTGAACGGCGTAAGGCTCCCTCGTTTCTGCCTGCAACCGGGGTGCTTGAACTTACATACAAATGCAACCACAGCTGTCTTTTCTGTTCTTGTCCATGGGAGAACAGCAGAGGCGATTTTGCAAAAGAGAATGAATTAACTCTTGACGAATGGAAAGCTGTAATTACCCGCTTCTGTTCAATGGGAATAACCAATATCGCCCTTTCCGGTGGAGAGCCTCTCTGCAGGCCGGATCTGGAGGAGATAATTGCTCATGCCGCCTCCTGCACTGCGGAACATATAGAGGCACGTGAAGGTTTACTTCAATCCGAGTTCGGCCCGCCTAAGATATACCTGCTGTCAAATGGCCGGAACGTAACAGAGAAAACGCTTAACATGTGTATACGATATGGTGTGCAGTTAAGCATGAGTCTGCCGGGACTTGAAACCTTTGAAAAGCATACGGGCTTTGATGGAGCTGATAATGTCTTGAAAATGTTCTCGCTTGCAAAAGCTAAGGGAATGAAAACGGTTGCAAATATCACAGTATCCAAATTGAATCTATCAGAGTTTGAGAATACTCTCTCTGCTGCTCTGCTTGCAGGAGCGCAACAGGTGCTTCTGAATCGCTTTCTGCCTGGCGGGCGCGGTCTTTCTTATGAAAAGGAACTTTCACTTTCTGTAAATGAGCTTACCGGTATGCTTGATACTGCTGAACGGATTCTTGAAACAGCTGGCCGGTTCGGTTCACTTGGAACTGAGGTTCCGCTCTGCTGTGTAGATCCTTTGAAGTATAAACGACTTTCGGTTGGAACAAAGTGTTCTGCTGCAATTCAGTTCTTTGTTGTGGGGCCATCAGGATTAATCCGTGTATGCAACCATTCTCCGGTGAATCTATGTCATGTTAATGACCTTGACACTTTAAAGATGCATCCTTACTGGGTCAAGTTTACACAGAAGCAGTATCTTCCGAAGGAATGTGGAGGCTGCCGAAGGATCAGTGAGTGCGACGGTGGCTGCCGAGAGGCTGCTCACATAACGGGCGGGTCACCTGATTCTCCGGATATGCTGTTTGAAGCTGGTAAAATTTTATGTTGAACAATCTATAGCATGAAAGAAAGTAAATATGAAAATGAAAGTAGTTCAGTGCTGGGATGACGGTGTTACAGCAGATATCAGACTTACCGAAATACTACGTAAATATAACGCAAAAGCTTCGTTCAATCTCAATGCCGGTAAACATGGGGTAACCCCGAAGCCGGAGTGGATATTTAAAGGAACCAAAGTCGAACGGATGGAGTGGGACGTGATGGAAGATGTTTATCAGGGTTTCACCATTGCCAATCACAGTCTGACACATCCCCGTCTTGAACAGTTGACACCGGAAGAGGCTTTGAAGGATATCGTTGAAGGACGTGATCGTCTTCAGCAGTTTTTCAACCAGCCCATACTTGGTTTTGCATATCCATTTGGTAGTTATAACGAAATGGTTATGGAGGCCCTTCGCAAGGCAGGCCATGTTTATTCAAGGACAACGAAAAGCTGCGATAAAATATATCCGCCGGAAAATGTCATGGAATTTCATCCAAACTGCCACTTTCTGGCAGATGATTTCTTCGAAAGATATGAGAGGGCAAAAAAAGATGGCGTTTTCTACTTCTGGGGCCACTCATATGAAATGGTATATGATGACATGTGGAGAGATTTTGAAGAGTTAATCGCACGAATAAGTTCTGACAATGAATCTCAATGGAGTGAGTTGCCCGACCTTTTTTGACTTAACAGTCTAGTTATCATTTCGTCTAAAATGGTTTGAGCTTAAAATAGACTCCTTCATTTTCTAGAATTCTTAATGCCCGTGCAATAGCTTCAAATGTTGAAAAGTAGAACTCTTTCTGCGGTTTTCTCACGAAGTTAAAGTCACTATCTTCTTTTGGAAATGACACCTGTGTAATAGTGTGAAGGATCTTTTCGGTTCGGAAAATCTTTCTTGTCTACCGTCATATTCCGTCTGTGACAAATAGATTTACCGGTTTTGACAATATTTTAGTGAGCTATCAAGTCTGTTGCTCATTTTGTTAATCAGAAATAGAGCATAAACCCAAATCCGATCATTAGACCTGTGAGGTCAATCTCTTCAACCTCACCCTTAATAACTTCAATGTTATTATTTCCTGAATCTTTTTCGATAGCATAGATATGCATCTTATTGGCTTTATCATAATTGTAAAGTGCAGATATTTTTAATGCTGCGCCGGGAGAAAGCCAAAATTTAAATCCGCCGCCTGCTTGCCAGCAGATATTCTCAATATTCCTCACGTGTTCGACAGTCTTATTGCTATCACGGACAACATGGTATCCGGCGGAATCAGAAAAGCTTGTATTGAACTGATATTCATATTTCTGATTCATTGCATGCATCGAAAGACCTACTCTGCCTTCTGCAAAAGATTCGACTCTTTTTCCAAGGGGGAGTGATGCTGCAAAACCTAAGAGTGCGGATTGTGTAAAAATATCAACATCAAGCTGTGTTCCGATGAAAGGGGTGTTTATGCCATAAGAATCCTGGTAGTAACCATCCAAAACGTTTTTAAAATTCTTCATCTGATAATTAAAACTGAGAGAAATATTTCTGCTTACATTAAGACCAAGGCTCATATCAAAAACAGGTGATTTGCCTATAAATTCGATCATAGGATTTCCTGAAGAAGAGATTGTTTGTGTAATGTATAAAGGTGTATCAAAATTGCTGTTGTCAGCAGTGAAGGGATTGTAATAATAAAAAGATGGGGTCAGCGAAAACCTTTTAAGAGTCAGTTTTATATCTACTTTGTTTTCTTTACTTGGTTCAATTTTAAGATTGAATATTCTGGTGCGGTATCCGAATTTCACAGTTTTTAGAACGTATGATGTGTCAGATAAATCTTCTATTGTAAATGGTTGTTCACTAGTCGTGCCTGCATATTTTTCGTTGAGATATAATGTAGTGGCTGATGGCTCTGTTTTAATCTTTAATTTTCCAGCGAGGCTTAGCAGAGGAACAGAGAGAGTATCTATGTTTCCAAGACTCACAAGGCGGCTGGCAGAATACATTCTATACCCAACTTTAATCAACACTATCTGATGCAGTCCTTCATTAAGAGGAAAGATAAACGCTGGTGTTGTTTCAGGCCTTTCACTGCCGTCAATAAGAATACGGGCGCCAACCGGTTCAGACGAAATAAAAAGGCCACCCGGTTTTGCTGTTTCGCCGGTTTTTGATGGTTTCCACGAGGAGAATATTTCGGCGGCCTCTCGCATCAGACCAAGCAGATCCCCCTTCTTTTCGCTGTCAAGGTTACGTGAAAATGAGAGATCTATTTGACCCGTCTGAATGTCAATCATTCGCAGTTCGACGGCAAGTGTTGATCCTATTTTGCCAATTGAACCGCCGATCATCTTCTGAGCACCCAACAGTTGCCCAACCTGAACTAAGCAGGACATCTCATCGCAGGCACCGGACATCTGAAAGCCCTGTTCTTTTAGAATTTCATCACGTTGAGACCGTTCAACCACCTCAAAGATTCTATATTCAACAAGACTGTTTACCAGTTTGTCAGTTAATAGTGCTATCTCTTTATCAGACAGACCTGAGAAATGGTTAATGTCCATTACTGAGACAGATGTTTTTCTAGTTTGTGCAGGTAATGGTTGCATAAGTAGCAGCACCAAAAGTCCAAACAATAATCTTTTCACAGAGCATTCCCGTGTTAATGTTGGTAGATATTAATTCTTAAAGTATTCATTAAAAAATAATAGCTGATATTTTACAGAGTTGCGCCAGTAGTCCCATGTGTGTGCACCTGGGCGTTCAATATAGTCGTGAGGAATCTTATTGTCAACCATGTCAGCGTGCAGTTTTTTGTTTATATCGTAAAAAAAGTCATCAACACCGCAATCTATGATTAATCTGAGAGAAGAACCCTTCAGTAAATGAAGCATATTAGCAACTGTATTTTTATTCCAATTGTCTGGGTGTTGAGAATATGTACCTAATCTTAGTTCAAGATCCCATTTCGAAGTAAAAGGCCTTATGTCAACACCACCGCTCATGCTGCCGGCTGTACCGAACATATCCTGATGACGCATTGAAAGATAGAGAGCACCATGGCCTCCCATGCTTAAACCGGCAATTGCCCTGTGCTTTTTATCGTTATAAGTTTTGTAACTGGAGTCTATATATCTGACAAGTTCGCTTGCTACATAGGTCTCATATTTCATAGTGCTGTCAACAGGACTGTCGAAATACCAGCTTGTGACGGATCCGTCAGGACAAATAATAATAATGTCATATGCGTCTGCATATCTTACAAGTTCAGGTACCTTTGTCAACCAGCTTGTATATTTTCCGCCTGCACCGTGAAGAAGATATACAGAAGAAAATTTTTTATCAGTCTTTTGGTATGAGTCAGGCCTTATTACAATGTTGGGGATCGGTTTGCGCATAGAAGCACTGAATATCATAACAGTATCAACCGTGGCGGCTGAAGTCAGAACCGCTAAAGAAATAATAAGAAATGGCAGTATGTTTTTGAATGACATCCGGCAAAGAATATACAGAAAAGTGATAGATGTTCGTTATACATGGTTTATTTATGTACGCAAGTTAAGAAAAAACGCAGAAATGGCTTTTTTTGTCAAATTGAACATATTCATCAAAAGTGTTGACAAGACATAAAAAAGGTGCTATCTTTATTTCAATGCCAACGATGGCAATAACAAATCTGAAGGAGTCATAATGGCCACAAAAATCGGGATTAAGATAGCGTATATCGGTGGTGGAAGCACAGGTTGGGCACCTACCTTGATGAAGGATTTGGCCTCATCACAAGGGCTGGCTGGCGAAGTTTCATTATACGATATTGACATGAAACAGGCGAAATTCAATGCCGGTTTCGGAAACTGGCTTCAAGAGCAGCATGGAGTACAGTCTAAATTCAAATATTCAGCGGCCAATCGGATTTCAGATGCTTTAAAGGGTGCCGATTTTGTAGTCTGCTCAATTACACCGGCACCACTTGAAACGGTTCGCTTTGATCTGAATCTTCCAAAATCTTTTGGGGTACTTCAAACTGTAGGCGATACAGTAGGGCCAGGTGGGCTACTTCGTGCAATGCGGGCTATACCAATGTATCAGGGATTTGCACAGGCAATTAAAACTTATTGTCCCAATGCCTGGATTATAAATTACACAAATCCTATGACAGTTCTTACCCGTTCACTTACAAAAGAGGTCCCCTCACTTAAAGTTTTCGGCTGTTGTCATGAGGTTTTTGGAACACAGGGAATGCTTGGAACTCTTGCTGCTGCTAAAGTTGGACGAAAAGAACCTATTCCACGCGAAGAGATCAAGACCAATGTTATGGGTGTTAACCACTTTACATGGATAGATAAAGCTGAATGGAAGGGTATTGATTTAATCAAGCTTGTAAAGGAACATATCAATAAGCCAGGAATTCAAAAAAAGTTCACCACAAAAGAGGTCATGCGGCAGTTGAAAGAAAAAAAAGGTGAGCCGTGGGCTGTTAATAATCATCAGGTTACTTTCAGTCTCCTCAAGAACTACGGAATGCTTCCTGCTGCGGGTGATCGTCACTTAGCCGAATTTGTTCCAGGCTATTTATCAAATGAACAGGAAATGCATAGGTGGGGAATTGTTGCAACAACTGCTGAATTCAGATTGTCTATGGTTAAAAACAGACGTAATGCAACAAAAGCAATAATGAAGCAAAAAAATTACATTCCGCAGCATTCTGGTGAAGAAGGGGTGACATTAATTAAGGCGATTCTTGGACTTGGAGATGTTGTTTCAAATGTAAATATGGTCAACAAAGGTCAGGTTAGCAATCTGCCAATTGGAGCTGTTGTCGAGTCAAATGCAAAATTTTCCAAAAACAGTGTTAAGCCGATAAATGCCGGTTCTTTACCAGACGGAGTTGCCGGCCTTGTCGAACGTCATGCACGCAATCAGGAATTTGCAGTTGAAGCCATTTTCAAAAGAGATCTTAATCTCTGTTTTCAGGCTTTCAAGAATGATCCTCTTATGACCATTCCAATAGATAAAGCAGAAGAACTTTTTAATAAAATGGTTAAGGCTACAAAACCATTTCTTAAAGATTATAAATAAGGAAATTAAATATGACAGGCAAAGAACGTATAAGAACAGCACTAAGTCATAAACAGCCGGACAAAATACCAGTAGATTTTGGAGCAACTGCCGTTTCAGGAATGCACGTTACAGCTGTAGCCGAATTACGTGACCATTTCGGTCTTGAAAAAAGGCCGGTTAAAGTTTGTGAACCATTTCAAATGCTTGGAGAAGTAGAACCAGATTTACAGGATGCATTGGGTGTTGATGTTGTACCGCTCTTTTCACCGTCAAATCTATTCGGCTTCCGTAACGAAAACTGGAAGGAGTTTAAAGCACCATGGGGTCAGCAGCTCTTGGTTCCGGGAAAGTTTAATACTACTGTTGATGCTAATGGAGATCTGCTTCTATATCCAGAGGGTGATATGACAGTTGGTGCGAGTGGAAGAATGCCGGTTGGTGGATTCTTCTTTGATGCAATTAACAGGCAGAAACCGATTGATGAAGATAAACTGAATCCGGAAGATAATCTTGAGGAGTTCAAAGTACTGTCAGATGAAGAGGTCGCATATTATAAACGTGAGGCTGAGCGTCTTTCTAAAACAGGAAAGGCGGTAGTTACTTCGGTTGGTGCAACGGCAATGGGCGACATTGCTCTTGTAACTGCACCGTGGCTGAAAAATCCGAAAGGAATTCGCGATGTTGAAGAGTGGTATGTTTCAACAATTGCCCGCCAGGATTACATCCATAAAGTGTTTGAAAAGGAAAGTGAAATCGGCATTGAAAATCTGAAGAGAGTATACGCAGCTGTCGGAGAGATGGTTGATGCAGTTTTCATCTGCGGGACGGACTTTGGAACACAGATTTCCAGTTTCTGTTCTGTGGAAACATTTAACGAACTTTATGCACCTTACTATAAAAAAATGAATGACTGGGTTCATAAGAATACCGGGTGGAAAACATTCAAACATTCCTGCGGCGCGATTGAGAAATTCATGAACCCTCTTATTGAAAGCGGATTTGATATTATAAATCCGGTGCAGTGTTCGGCAACGGGAATGGATCCTGAACATTTAAAGAAAGAATACGGAAGCAAGCTGACATTCTGGGGCGGTGGTGTTAATACACAGCACACGCTGCCATTCGGCATGCCTATGGCAGTACGCGAAGAGGTTCTGAAAAGATGTGAAATTTTCTCCTGGAGCGGCGGTTTTGTTTTTAATTCCATTCATAATGTTCAGGCGAATACACCGGTTGAAAATATTATCGCAATGTTAAATGCAATAAAAGAATTTAACGGATAACAAAGATGAGTCTGAAAAATTATCTCCATATAAATACAAATCAGCAAACACGCATCGGTAAGGTTGAGGAAGGTTATAAAAGGCTTTTTGACTCGCCTGAAAAGGCCTCTCCCATGTTTGTTGTTGAAGGTAATTGGCAGATGGATCAGCCCTGGCGCGAACGTGTGGCAGATCCGGAAGTTATGCTTAAAGCGGAACTTGACACAATAAGGTGGCATCTTGAAATTGAGGATGACTTTCTCCCTACGTGCAGAGTTCAGTTTGGTTCAGGTCAGGTTGCCTCTGCTTTCGGATCGGAAATTATAGTTCTTGATAAAAGTCTGCCTGCGGCAAAGAGCCACCCGTTAACAAACATAAAAGATGTTTACGATATGCCTCTTCCTGGAACTACCGATGGTTGGTATGGCAAAGTTACTGAGTTTATCAAATTCTATAGAGCCAATGTACCGGATGGAGTGAAGATACATCTACCGGATACGCAAGGGCCCTTTAATACAGCTCATCTCGTTCGTGGAGATGATATTTTCACCGATCTTTATGATAATCCTAATGAAGTTGAATATCTTCTGGATCTTGTTACTGACTATACAATATCAGAAATAAAATATTTAAACAGTCTGGTAGATTATGTACCTGGATGGTTTTATGATTTGGGAACTTTATGGAAGGGTACAGCAAGATTGTGCAACTGTTCAAACCAGATGATCAGCCCGGAATTTTACAGTCAGTATGTTTATCCGCGAGACGTGCGCTTCTTCAATGAGCTTAATGGCGGTCGCATTCATTATTGCGGAAAGAGCAGGGGAGTTGTTCGCCGCTTTCTTTCAATTGCAGGTTTGAATGGCATAGATTATGATTTAAATAACGATGATCTTGACGAGATGTGTACACTTGCTCCGGCAAATATGGTACTTTCACAGAAAATTTATGCAGGAACGCCAATGATGGAGCGTCTTGCTTCCGGTAACTGGCCGTCAAAAAGAAACCTCATTATTTCAATTATGGCGCCGACTATTGAAGAGAGTGCATATTGGTTAAAGATACTAAGGGAATCCTGCCCATACACTTCATAAGAAAGGGCCCACTAAAGTGGAAACTTCCGAAAAAAAATTAATTTACACAGCAGGAACACTTAAGTATACATCTGCATCTCTTTTTTCACTTTTCGGCTGGCTTTTATGGGGTGATTTTGTACTAACTCTTATGGAAGCGGTTTTACCCAATCTTATGCCTATGCTTCTCAAAGATGCAGGAGCCAGCAATAAAGAGATTGGCTTTATAATGTCATCAGCAACACTTGTACTCAGTCTCATTCTTCAGCCATCATTCAGCACGCTATCTGATAATACACGATCAAAATGGGGAAGACGTAAACCATATCTTTTCATATTCTCACCTTTTGTAGTTCTTCTTCTTTGCGCAGTTCCCTATTATGGACAAATACTGTCATGGCTTACTGATACAGCGTTTTTTAATATGCTGCTGAAAATAAGTCCGGTTGCTCCTGCTGTACTGGTTCTGGGAGCGATTGTAATAGGATATCAGATCTTTAATATACCTGTAATGATGGGGTATTACTGTCTTGTTCCGGATGTAGTTCCAAAACCGGTTATAGGACGATTTTATGCAATGTTCCGTGTATTCGGTACACTTGCAGGAACACTATTTAACTACTTCTTTTTAGGTAAAGCAAAGACACATTTGACAATAGTTTTCATAGGCATTGCTGTATTCTATCTCATATCTATATGGATCATGTGTCTAAAAGTAAAAGAGGGTGAGTATCCCCCTGTACCGGAGAAAAAAGACAAAACACCCATCTTTAAAGCTGTTACTAATTATTTCAAACTCTGTTTCGGTCAGCCATATTATGTGGTGGCATATATTGCATATGCTGCACTTTACTGGAGCTATCTGAGTAATTCATTCACACTCTTCTTTTTTAGAGATGGTCTTGGATATTCGGTCGATTCTTATGGCAAATTGGTTGCGTATGGCAGCATAGTCATGCTTGTCTGCTATTATCCATTTGGAATATTGGTTGACCGTTGGGGCAGCATGAAGTCACTGATGGCAGGTCAGATAGGTACGATAATATTTTTAATGCTCTCATTCCTTTTTATTCATTCACCAACTACAGGAATTGTCTTTACAATTCTGACTGCTGTTCCAACAACGCTTAGTACTCTTACAATTATGAAATGGCTTGTAGATGTTTATCCACCTGAAAAATATGGACAATTCAATGCCGGCGGTATGCTTGTTTATTCAATTGGAGGAGTATTTTTTGGATATCTCTGTGGTGGATTCCTTGATTATTTTAAAGATTATCGGTATGTATTTGTCTGGAGCTCATTCTTCAGGCTGATCACTCTTGCAGCAGCGTTCTGGGTGTTCAAAAACAGACCTAAACCAGTGGTATAATATTAGTGAAAACCGTTCATGTTGTCGGTGACAGTATCTCTATGCATTATGGGCCATATCTCGAAAAGGCTCTTGGCAGTGATTATGCATACTCTCGTAAAGGTGGCGAATTCGGTAATCTTGATAACCCGACAGGCGCAAATGGTGGTGATTCATCGATGGTTCTTCAATATTTGAAATGGCTCTCCAATAATAAATATCATTCAGATTTTATAGTTATAAATTGCGGACTGCATGATGTTAAGCGTTTTCCAGATACAGAAAATATGCAGATATCACCGGAAAATTATAAGCAAAACATTGAAGAAATTGTTAAGAATGTTTCCAAATTGTGCACAACAGTTTTATGGGTTTCTTCAACGCCTGTAGATGATCAAATACATCGGAATGCATTAAAAGATTTCTATCGTCTGAACAGTGATGTAATCATGTATAACGGCATAGCTGGCAGCATTATGCAAAACAACAATATTAGAGTTGCTGATTTATATAGTTTTACACTTGAGCTTGGTGATGCTTTGTATTGTGATCATGTTCATTTTAAAGAGTATATTAGGCATAAGCAAGGTGAATATTTAGCATCAGTAATCAAGAGTTTATAAGGAGCTTAAGATGGTCGGGCTTAAAGATATTGCAGACAAAACAGGCTTTTCTATCAGAACTGTGGCTCGTGTTATTAATAACAACCCTAATGTCAACAGCGAAACTCGTGAAAAGGTTCAGAAGATTGTCGATGAACTGAAATACAGACCGCATTTTGCTGCCAGAAGTCTTAAACTCCGTCGTACAAATATAATCGGAATAGTCAGATACCGGACCCATGTTGATCCTGATAATCGGCGAATAACGCTAATTTCTCAGCAGCTTGCTGAAGCTGGTTACAGCATCCTTCAGGGTATATACAGAGATGATGAATCAAGGGGAAAACTGATTGACCATTTCAGAAATGTATGTGATGCAATAATCATGTCGCCATCAAGCCATGAAGAATCACTTAATGATTATGAAAAAATGGCAGCAGAAAAATATCCGTTCGTTATTCTGGATCCATCTCCGGAAACACCTTCTTCATTTAACACAGTTCGAATCGACCGTGCACACGGTATTGCTGATGCTGTTGAAACTCTTGTCAATTCCGGCAAGAAAAACATACTCTATCTTACAACCGGCAAAATGGGACTCAGCAGACTTGAGGGTATAAAAGAGGGATTAAGGCGAAAGGGTTTACAGCTCTCTTCGGAGAATATTCTTTCTATAAGTCAGTTGTCATCCATGAATACAGGAACGATTACAGGCTTGAATGATGAATATGAAACCGCAATGGAAGCCGGCTATCGCTTAATACTTGAGAATAGTGCAATTGGACGGGATTATAATGCTCTTTTCTGTTATAACGACGCTCTTGCCATTGGCTGTATGCGCGGTTTGTACGAAAAGGGAATAAAGGTGCCGGAACAGGTTGCGGTTATCGGTTTTGACAATGTGCTGTATTCCAAGCATACATATATTCCATTAAGTACAGTTGCTCAGCCTATAGAGAAACCTGCTTCTGCTGTAGTAGAAAACATTCTTGCGCAATTGCATGGAAGCAAAACCGAAACACAGGTTTTCCCTACTGAATTTGTAAAAAGAGCAAGCTGCTAGATCGCGCCGTTGGCGCTCACTCTCTCTTAGCAGGCCAACGGCCTGCAATATCTCTTGCTGCATAGGGCAAAACCATATGCAGCAGTCTTAAATGGGTTTTGGTATTTGAGATGGTCAAATGCATTTTTGAATTCTAAATTCGGTGTAGGCGATGCCTACACCTCCAATATTTAGATCGCGCCTTTGGCGCTCATTCTTTTTTAGCAGGCCAAAGGCCTGCACTATGTTTTCTGCCTAGGGCAAAGCCCTACGCAGTCTTTGTGCATTTTGAATTGGCAATGGTCTTTCATTTGCATGGTGCAAGAAAGTAATTTTAGAAGCAATAATTTAAAAAAACATAGGGAAATTGAATTATATGCCACAATCACTTGCCAAAGTCTACATACACCTTGTGTTCAGCACCAAATACCGTGAACGTTGTCTAACTGACAATGTACGACAACCGCTTCACTCTTATATGGCTTCTGTGTTGCAGAACATCGATTGTCCTGCTGTAATTATCAACTCAGTTGAAGATCACATCCACATACTATTTAAATTATCACGTGTCATTGCTCTTTGTAAAGCAGCGGAAGAGGTCAAAAAGTCATCATCAAAATGGATTAAAACACAAGGTGTCGAATTTGCGGAGTTCTCCTGGCAACGAGGTTATGGTGCATTTGCTGTAAATGAACGAGGCTTATCAACAGTTAAAAGATATATTGCCAATCAAAGAGCACATCATAGTAAAAAGAATTTTCAAGACGAGTACATTGCCTATCTTCTTGAGAATAAAATCGAATATGACGAACGTTATGTCTGGGATTAATTCCTAGCAGGCCAAGGGCCTGCAATATGTCTTGCTGCATAGGGCGAAACCCTATGCAGCAGTCTTAGATGTGTTTTTTTATGGCAAATGTATTTCTGAATTCAAAATTCAAATTGATGGACGAATCTAAATTCGGTGTAGGCGATGCCTACACCTCCAGGTTAGATCGCGCCGTTGGCGCTCAATTTGATGTTAAATCAGAATCTGAATCCTACTGTTAAATCAAGCCCTGTATTACTGTATTCATTTATAGAAGAATTGCTGTTAGATACAACGGCGGATAAAACCATTTTCCTATAAACGTATTCAGCTTCACTCTTTACTATCCAATCCGATCTCTCCATTGAAGAATAGTCACGCCATTCTGTAGCCAGCTTTAGATAGAAGTTACTATCACCGCCACGATAACGGAATTGCAGTGCGCTTCCTGCACGGCTGTAGCGGTATGAGTCATGCACTCTGTCTGCGTAGATTGAGAATGAAGGTGCTGTTTTGCTGCCTGTTATGTCAAGTGCTCCGTCTGTTATCAGACTGAGTCCGCTGTTTTCACTCAGCCGCATTCCGCCCTGAAGCTGTACTGTAATCCTTGAGCTTAACTTTGCATTCTCTCCATAAGTTCTGATGCCAAGGCCGAATGATGATCTGAATGAGAATCCCCTGTCTGAAGAAAGGCTGAGCACTGCGGCAGGCTCAACTTCGTATCCGGTAAGTTCGGTGAGTGTAAGAAAATCATGCCATGATCCATCTGCTTTGATATTAAGAAAAGAATGGGATGAAAGTTCGATCTCCCTCGCAAAATTGATTTGAATAGACTGATTATCCAGCACATTATCGTAAGATGGATATTTGTTAAGTAGATAATATGCAGAGAGGTTATTGCTTTTACTATCCACATCAAAACCTGTAGCTGTGTAGAAGGATAACCCTCCTCCGATATCGCCGTCATCTCGTGAAAGACCGTTTTCCGTTCGGAAATGACCATTAAGACTGGAAGAGTTCCATGCTTTTTCATACGACATTGACAGAGTGTAAAAGGCTGAATTAACATTCACACTGCCGGTTCGTTCGTAAGTCGTTTGTGAACGGCCTACAGAAAATTCCAGGTTTTGTGCCTGTAAAGCGACAGAGATTGAAAGTAATGTCAGTAGAATACGCATGGAAACCTCCCCATTCTTGTTCGGATTTATAAAGCGCTTCTTTGTTTACTTAGAACCGCTCTGAACTCCGCAGCAGCCTTTACCTTTACCCTGACCACGCTTCATTCCCTGGCCGCTTCCTTTTTTTGTGCCGGCGTTATCACAGACACCATCTTTATTGGCATCTACGAAATTGGCACCGCAGCCTGTTCCAGACTGACATCCAGTTCCTTTGCCTGAACCCTGGCGAGTTCCAACATTATCACACAAACCATCGCCATCTTTGTCGACAAAGTTTGTTCCGTGATTTGCGGTTGTTCCTGCGCCTGCTGTCGGTGTGGCAGCAAAAAGTGATGCAGCCGATAATGCGACTACGGCAACTGAGATTGTGAGTAGCTTTGACATAAAAACCTCCAACGTGATTAAGATTTTTAAGGAAAAACCTATTTCCTTTTCATTAGTTTAAACCCATGAGGCTCTAAAAACTTGCAGATTATTTTTTTGTGCAAGAAAAGTCTCTTTAATGTGTTTAAAGGATATGATGGAACAGGATCAGGATACAGACCTATACATTAAATATGGTGAAACTGGCGATCCTAAGCTGTTTCGTGCTCTTTGGGATAAATATAAGGGGGCGGTTCTAACGACCATAATGCGTATAACTCTGCTGCCGAAAGAGGGGGCGGAGGATATTCTGCAGGAGGTCTTCATTAAGGTTATGGACGAGAGGGGCCGTTTTACTCCGAAGGCTAAATTCGGAACATGGCTCTACCGGATGGCGGTGAACCGTTCATATAATGCGGTTCGTGATAAAAAGGAGCAGGTTGAGATTGATGACCGCTTACCCGATGAAAAAGCGGATTATGCACTGGATCGGCTGGTCGATAAGGAACGGGCAATTGTTCTGAAGAAAGCATTGGGAGAACTAAACGAAAGACAGCGTGCAGCATTGACATTACGTGAGTTTCAGGAAAAATCTTATGCTGAGATTGCGGAGATTATGGAAGTAAGTCTTGACGCAGTGGAATCGCTGCTCTTTCATGCCCGCACAAAGCTTAAGAGTATATTGAAGGGGAGGATATGACAATGGAACATGAAAAATATCAGCGAATGGCCATGCGGCTGGCCGATAAAGAACTTGACGATGCAGCAAAGCAGGAGCTGCAAAGCCATCTTTCCATCTGCCCTGAATGTACAGCTTTTGCAAATGATTTGGGACCTCTTTCAGATGCGTTTTCTCCTTTGCAGAAAGAGGAAGGGGTTAATGGTGCTCTTAATACTTTTATGAGCAACCGTGCGATAAAAGCAACGGAGAAGGTCTCTCTGTTAGAGCAGATCCGTGAAACCTTCTGGGGGCGGCAGCATGTTCTTCGCTATGCCGGTCTTGCCTTGATTTTAGGAGCAATTGCCGGCGGGGCTGGATTTAAATTGCAGAATAAGCCAATAACACCTTCATATATAAGTGCAGAGGAAGAGGCGCTTTTCAATCCGGTTTATCCAGGTTCAATTACTGAGGTTGTTAATGATGAACACAAGGAGTCGTTATGAGAGATAAAGTATACATTACTATAATTGCGCTTCTGGCGGGTGTTGCTGTTTTTTTCTTTTTGTCACATAAGCGAGATTGCCGTATGCTTGAAGACTGCAGCGCAGGGTGCGCACAAAACGAACAGGGCAGCCATCAAGGTAAAGGCCGCGGAATGGGCATGGGACAGGGAATGGGATTCGGTATGAATGCCGGACGGGAAGTTAGTGAAGCAAGAAAAGAGCTTTTTACTTTGATAACATCCGGCTGTTCAGACACAGCGCTTTTGTTTACTTATCTTGAGAAAATTGTCGATGTACAAAGAGATAATCAGAAACGGACACTGCTTAAAATATTGTCAATTCGCGATTCGCTAAAAGGAAATGAAAAAGAGGCGTACATTAATAATCTTAATCAAAGATTCTGCGGGCAATCAGGTCGTGGGTGCGGAGTTAACCGTCAGCGGGAATAATTACCATTAAGTGTTTATTTGCTGGGTCTGAAGCTGGTTATGTCTATCTCAAACTTTCTTACATTTTCATAGCAGGCTTTACGCGTTATATTAAGATCTCTTGCCACAGCTGCGACAATGCCACGGTGTTTACGGAAAAGTTCTTTTAGTCTTTCCTTTGTCATCTCTTTTAAATGATAGCTTACCTTTTTATTGGTACTGGTTAAATGGTTATCATTTTGCTGGTTCAACACAATATGTCTGGATTCAATCACATCAGTTTCACAGAAAAGATGTGCATGTCGCAAAACATTTTCCAGTTCACGGATATTGCCTGGCCATGAATATCGGCATAATTGCGTTATTGCGTCGGGTGCTAAGCCGGAAATTTCCTTATAATGAATTCGATTGAGATCCCGTATAATTTTCAGCGACAATAGAGGTATGTCTTCAGTCCGTTCTCTCAAAGGTGGGAGATCGAGTGTCATCATGTTTAATCTGTAATAAAGATCTTCTCTGATTAGCCCGTTTTTGACCAGAACATTCAGACGAGTATTTGATGCAGCTATAATTCTGACGTCAAGTTGTATGGGTTTGTCTCCGCCAATTCTAACTATTTTACGATCCTGAAGAAATTGTAGAAGTTTAGCCTGAATATCAAGACCGATATTGCTTAATTCGTCAAGAAACAACGTGCCGTGGTTGGCGAGTTCAAGCCTCCCCTTTCTTCCGCGCACAGCACCAGTGAAAGCGCCTTTTTCATAACCGAATAATTCACTTTCTATCAACGAAGAAGGAATTGCAGAACAGTCAATTTTAACAAATTGTCCTGATGACTTATGGCTCTTCTTATGGAGGAATTTTGCCAGCACCTCTTTTCCCGTGCCGGTCTCTCCCTGTATCAAAATAGTTGCTTCCGACGCAGCCATAATGCGTCCTTTGTCCTTGATTTCCGCAATCAGCCTGCTTTCGCCGACAAAATCATCTTCAGCATCCCTGTCTTCTCCTAATCTTCCGGCAAGAATGGTTGAGCGTGCCTTTTCTTCGTTATAGCGGCTTCTGTATTGATGAACCTTTTCCTGCATTGCGGTAACGTCTGTTAACATATATGCAGTAATATCTTTGAAGCGCATAGTCAATCCAATATTTTCAATGTGTGAAAATGCAAGATGACGGCTGTCTTCTGGTTTGTTTAATCTGATAATACTGTCGACATTCAGTAGAGATTTTTTAGGACTTGATTCAATTTTGAGTCTGTATATTTTTATGACATTGGCAGAACGGATACTCAGAGAGAAATGGGCAGAAACAAATTTAGGACATTCGATATCAAAATATTGAATAAGCTTTTGTCCATCCATTTCCAGAATGAATGCCTGACTTCTCACCTCAAGAGAGAAAACCTTTCTTCCGGAAATCTCTTTGTAGGGAACTCTGCTTAGAATATAGCCCCTTTTTTTCAAAACAAACCCATCGCGCTTGCCGTCCTCTCCGGCTAGGTAACTCGGTTTTTCATTGAAGGGTTCTTTTTCACCGAAAACAAGAACTGGATATCCTCCTTTAATCATTTCACAGTCTACAATTAAACGGTAATCAAAGTGATCTATATCCAGTTGTTGCCGTAAGGTTATGAATTGGTTGTCATTTTCACGGTTTTCACAGGTTATGGCATCAGTAGAATGGGTAATAATACAAGTATCATGTAATATAAAATCGGCTTTTTTAGGATTATTATATTCTCTTTGTAAACGCCAGTGTGTGGGCTTCAGCAAAATTTCATTAAGCATGCTTTTCTGAAAGACAAGAGGAGAGGGCTTCAGGAAATCTTCAACATTTTTGCCCAGCATTGATTCAATTGAGTGGTCAGGCCAAAGATTTCTGAAACTGTCATTGAATCCGCGAAGTCTGTTATTTGCGTCCACATATATTATGTGATTTGCAAGTGCGCTGTGAATGTTAGGTATTATTTCTGTATCAGTAATGATGCCCAGATAATTATCAGAAGCGGTGCTATACAGCTTTAAAGAACAGGTAGGAAGATCCGTGTAGAAGTCAGAAATTCCAGAATGCCGTAGCATAACTTTTTTGATGAAA